>JAFZNL010000007.1 GCA_017550925.1 Lachnospiraceae bacterium
GCAGATAGATAGAGGCTATTGGCCATCTGTATGCAGGGGAAGAAAGAAAAAAGCATGATGAATACAGATAATGAAGCACATAAAAAAATAGTCATCCTGGGATCCACTGGATCCATCGGGACCCAGGCGCTGGAGGTCGTGGAAAGCTATCCTGAGCAGTTTTCGGTCTGCGGACTGGCTGCAGGAAGCAATGCAGCGCTTTTGGAAGAGCAGATCCGCAAATTCCATCCGGCGATGGCGGTACTCTATGATGAGGCGGCGGCAGAGGATTTGCGAAGCCGTGTAAAAGACTTAGATGTCACGGTGCTTTCCGGCATGGACGGCCTTTGCGAACTGGCGCAGATGGAAGAAGCGGATATGGTGCTGACGGCGGTCGTTGGAATGATCGGTATCCGCCCCACTATCGCAGCCATCAAAGCCGGTAAGGATATTGCCCTGGCCAATAAGGAAACCCTGGTTTGCGCAGGGCATATCATTATGCCCCTGATCCGGGAAAAAGGCGTGCGGTTATTGCCTGTGGATTCGGAGCACAGCGCCATCTTTCAGTCCTTGCAGGGACATCCGAATAAGAGGGTGCGCAGGATTTATTTAACGGCTTCCGGCGGACCTTTCCGAGGATGGAGCAGGGAGCAGATGAAAGGCGTACAGGTAGAAGATGCCTTAAAGCATCCCAACTGGAATATGGGCCGCAAGATCACCATTGATTCAGCAACCATGGTGAACAAGGGACTTGAAGTCATGGAAGCTGGCTGGCTATTTGGACAGCCCCAGGAAAAGATCACAGTGGTGGTTCATCCCCAGAGCATCCTGCATTCTGCTGTGGAATACGAAGACGGTGCCGTGATCGGACAGATGGGGGTTCCGGATATGAAGCTGCCCATCCAATATGCCTTTACCTATCCGGACCGCTTTGAAATGCAGGGCAATGAACTGGATCTGTTTGCACTATCCCAGATGACTTTTGAAAAACCGGACTTAAATGTGTTTACGGGGCTTCGTCTCGGATATGAAGCTTTTGCAGCAGGGGGCTCAGTACCCACTGTTTACAATGCGGCAAATGAGCGGGCAGTGGCTCTGTTTTTGGACCGGAAGATCGGATTTTTGCAGATCCCTGAATTGATCGGACGTGCCATGGAAGCCCACCAAAAGATGGAAGATCCCACTGTGGAGCAGATCCTTGCAGCAGAACAGGAATGTTATGAGCAGATCGCTGCCTGGGTATGATGTGGATCGGATCAGATCAGAGATGGGATCGATTGTAGTGTTTGATATGAGATCAGATATCAGATATATGGAAATGCATTGATATAAGTGAGTGTAGTAGGAAATGGGAATTGTTTTATTTTTTGTTATTTTTGTATTGGTCGTTCTGGTACATGAATTCGGACATTTTATCATTGCCAAAGCAAACGGAATCATGGTGAAAGAGTTTTGTCTCGGTATGGGTCCTGTCCTGGTATCCTTTACAAAGGGGGGCACAAAATACGCCATCCGTCTGCTGCCTCTTGGCGGAGCGTGTATTTTCGAAGGAGAAGATGGAAAGTATTCAGACGACGCAGATGATGGCGAAAAGGAGGATGTCTTTACAGAGGTATCTGCCAAAGATGATAAAACAGAGGGGAAAAACGCAGAAAAAACAGAGGGCTTCGTAGCCAACGCAGAACTGGACGCCAATGGAAAACCCTTTCCAGAAGCGAATGTCTGGGGAAGGATCGCCACTGTATTCGCAGGACCGTTTTTCAATTTCCTGCTGGCATTTTTATTTTCTATGATCATCATCGGAAGCTATGGCGCGGATATGCCCATCGTTGTAAAGGTTATGGAAGGCGGAGCGGCGCAGGAAGCCGGGATTCAGGAAGGCGACAGGATTCTGAAGCTGGATCATCATAAGATACATCTGTACCGTGAGATCAGTCTGTATTCCATGCTCAATAAGGGCGAACCAATGGAGATCACCTACAGTCGGGATGGGCAGGAAAATGTGGTCACCATTTATCCGAAATACAATGAGCAGGCCGGCAGATACTATATCGGACTGTTAGGACAGGGCATATATGAAAAGACAGGTTTTTTGAAAACGGCATCCTGCAGTTTTTATGAAGTAAAGTACTATATCAATACGGTGATCAAGAGCTTGGAAATGATGGTTCAGGGAAAGATGTCCAAGGATGATCTGGCCGGTCCCGTTGGCGTAGCTAAAATGGTGGATGATGTTTATACGGAATCTAAACCGGATGGCGTATATTATATCTTCCTGAACATGCTGTCATTCTGCATCCTGCTGTCGGCAAACCTTGGTGTTATGAACCTTTTGCCGTTGCCGGCATTGGACGGTGGCAGGCTGATCTTCCTGTTTCTGGAAGTGATCCGAGGCAAGCCGATCCCGCCGGAAAAAGAAGGTGTTGTGCATTTGATCGGCATGGTCGCATTGATGGTGCTGATGGCGTTTATCTTTGTCAATGACCTGACGCGGTTTTTCCGGTAAAGGTCAGATGAAAATGAGAAAAGGAAAAGGTTGATATTGGATATCGGAGAAGAAAACAGATATGGAATATCAGAGACTGATGAGGGGGATAAAGGAGCGGAGCATGTCTCATCATGACAACACGAAAGTAATCACTATAGGCAGCGTCAAGATTGGCGGCGGCAATCCCATCGCCATCCAGTCCATGACCAATACTAAAACAGAGGATGTGGAGGCAACGGTGGCGCAGATCCTTGCTTTAGAGAAAGCAGGATGCGAGATCGTCAGATCCACGGTTCCGACCATGGAAGCGGCAAAAGCGATCGCCAAGATCAAAAAGCAGATTCACATTCCCCTGGTAGCAGATATTCATTTTGACTATCAGATGGCCATCGCAGCCATGGAAAACGGCGCAGACAAGATCCGGATCAATCCCGGAAACATTGGATCGAAAGATAAGGTAAAAGCCGTTGTGGATGTAGCCAAAGAGCGGAATATTCCCATCCGTGTGGGCGTGAATTCCGGTTCCCTGGAAAAGGGATTAGTAGAGAAATACGGCGGCGTTACTGCACAGGGTATCGTGGAATCTGCCCTGGATAAAGTACATATCATCGAGGATCTCGGTTATGATAACCTGGTGATCAGTATCAAATCCTCCAATGTGCCCATGTGCATCGAGGCGCACAAAGAATTGGCAAAGGTAATGGATTACCCGCTGCATATCGGCATCACGGAATCCGGCACTCTTTGGAGCGGGAATATCAAATCCTCCGTAGGGCTCGGCATTTTGCTTTACGAGGGGATCGGCGATACCATGCGGGTATCTCTGACAGGTGATCCTGTGGAAGAGATCCGCAGCGCAAAAATGATCCTCCGGTCGCTGGGACTTCGCAGGGAGGGGATCGAAGTGGTATCCTGTCCCACCTGCGGACGGACACAGATCGACCTGATCACACTGGCAAAGCAGGTGGAAGATATGGTATCGGACATCCCGCTGAACCTGAAGGTGGCTGTCATGGGCTGCGTGGTCAACGGACCCGGCGAGGCGCGGGAAGCGGATATCGGGATCTGCGGCGGCAAGGGCGAAGGTCTTTTGATCAAGGGCGGCGAAGTGATCAGGAAACTGCCGGAAGACCAGCTTCTTGGGGCACTCAGAGAGGAACTGTTAAACTGGAAAGCGTGAAATATATCTGATCTGATGAGGGGTAAGTAAGATATGGATGTAAGAAATCTCTTGGAATCCGTCCGGTGCGGCGAGACCACAGTGGAAGAGGCGGAAGCCTTCCTCAGACGGCAGCCCTTTGAAGAGATGGGATTTGCCAAGCTGGATACCCACAGACAGCTGCGCAGCGGATTTCCCGAAGTGATCTTTTGCAGCGGAAAACCGGATGCCTATCTGCGTGAGATCTATGTAAAAATGACAGAAGAGACCGGTGAGGTTTTCGGTACGAGGGCGTCGCAGCATCAATATAAGATCGTCAAAGAAGTGCTGCCGGATGTGACCTATGATGAAGTATCAAGGATCTTGAAACTGGAAAAACCGGATAAGGAGCGGAAGGGACTGATCGCAGTCTGCACCGCCGGAACGGCTGACATTCCCGTTGCAGAGGAAGCGGCACAGACGGCAGAGTTTTTCGGCGCCAATGTGGACAGGATCTATGATGTGGGCGTATCCGGCCTGCACAGGCTGTTGGCCCGGGTAGACAGGATCCAAAGCGCGAACTGCGTTGTGGCCGTGGCAGGTATGGAAGGAGCGCTGGCAAGCGTTATCGGCGGTCTGGTAAAAAATCCGGTGATCGCGGTACCGACTTCGGTGGGGTATGGCGCATCCATGAAGGGATTATCCGCACTTTTGACCATGATCAATTCCTGTGCCAACGGGATCGCCGTGGTCAATATCGATAACGGATATGGTGCGGGTTATATGGCGACCCAGATCAATCGGTTGGCTGGGTAATGTAAAGGTAAGGGGATATGGACGAATTACAAAGGATCGAAGCAGTTTCCAGGGAAGAATTTGAAAAAAGGGCAATGGCCAAGTACGAAGCGCTCAAAGAGCTGCTTGCCGGGTACAACGGCGTTGCGGTTGCCTATTCCGCAGGCGTGGACTCTACTTTCCTGCTGGCTACGGCTTTTTCCGTACTGGGAGAGAAGGCAGTTGCCATGACGGCGGAACTGTTATCCGTTCCGAAGCGGGACATTGAGCAGAGCAGGGCATATTGCCATCAAAACGGCATTACGCAGCTGACAGTTCCCTTTTCGGAATTAGCGGTGCCCGGGTTTGCAGGCAATCCGCCGAACCGGTGCTATCTGTGTAAAAAAGCGCTGTTTAACAGAATGATCGTTGTGGCGGCGCAAAACGGTATCAGCGATGTGATCGAGGGATCGAATGCAGATGATGCAAAGGATTACAGACCCGGCGCTGAGGCGCTGAAGGAGTTGGGGATCCGCAGTCCTTTGAAGGAGTGCGGTTTTACCAAAGAGGAGATCCGCTATCTGTCAAGGGAAATGGATCTGCCGACGGCGGATAAGCCCTCGGCTGCCTGCCTGTCTTCCAGGATCCCTTACGGAGAAGAGATCACCGAAGAAAAACTGTTCATGGTAGACAGGGCGGAGCAGCTTTTGCGCGATCTGGGTCTTGTGACCGTACGTGTCAGGATGCACGGGACCATCGCAAGGATCGAGACCAAGCCGGAAGAGTTTGAAAAACTGATGCGCCCGGGGATCCGGGAGAGAGTTACCGATACGCTGCGGGAGATGGGTTTTTCCTATGTGACGCTGGATCTTCTCGGCTATCGTATGGGAAGCCTGAACGAAGTTTTGGACTAGTGCAAACTATGGGTTAAGGGCGTTTCAGTATGCAGAGGCAGAATGTCGTCTGACGCTGAAGACGAGTTTTTAGGGGGGTAAATCATGGGGAATACACTGTATCTGGAATGTAATGCAGGGATCAGCGGCGATATGACTGTCGCTGCACTTTTGGATCTCGGAGCAGATGAAGAGACGCTGAAAAAAGCGCTGTCTACAATCCCTGCACAGGGATTTTCTGTCAAGGTCAGTCGCGTGAATAAGGGCGGCATCGACTGCTGTGACTTTGACGTGGTATTGGACGAGGCGCATGAGAATCATGATCATGACATGGAGTATCTCCATGGACATGATAAAGCGGTAAGCTGCGATGAAGGTCATGACCACGATCATCACGACCATGATCACCACGACCACGATCATCACGACCATGATCACCACGACCACGATCATCACGACCATGATCACCA
>JAFZNL010000068.1 GCA_017550925.1 Lachnospiraceae bacterium
TATCATGTGAAGGATTCCATGGCAAGGCGCCTTGCAAGGATCCATGTATCCAGCCGGGATTCAGCCAGGACGCCCATGCAGTGGAACAGCAAACCCCATGCGGGATTTACTCTGCCGGAAGCGACACCGTGGTTTTATGTAAACCGGAACTATACCACCTGCAATGTGGAAGATGAGGAGAAAGATCCCTTCAGCATCCTTCGTTTTTACAGGCGCTGTCTGAATTTGCGCAGGCATTCCAAGACCCTGATCTTTGGCGAATACAGGGAGCATTTCCCGAAGGATCCGATGTTATTCGTGTATGAACGTGTGCTGCAGACGAGCGAGATATTGCCGGATGATGAGAATGCAGATGTGACAATCAACGATGGAGAAGTGGTGGTACAGAAAGGTCGCGGAGTGAGTGAAGCCGTCGGAAAGTCTACTCGCTACCTGGTGATCTGTTCCTTCTCCGGGGCGCCCACGCTGCTGCGCTACCCGAAGCATCTGCAGGGCAGAAGGGGACAGCTGGTGCTGGATAACTACGAGAGGGCGGAGATGAAACCCTTTGCGACCACCATTGAAGAAGGAGAGCTGCTCCGGCCTTATGAGGTCAGGGTATACCGGTTTAAGGTATAAGAAACGAGATTGCAATCCTGCCGTGTTTCATGTATAATTTTTTTCAGTATATCCGCGTATGAAAAGGAGCGCAGGCAGGGGGATAACATATATGGAAAATTGGATCGTCGCAGTGGATGATGAAGCATTTTCGCTGACGAGCGTGAAGCAGATCCTGAGTGAGGAGAATATGAAGGTGAGCTGCCTTCGAAGCGGCAGCAACCTTCTGAAATTCATGGAAAAAAACTCACCGGATCTGCTTCTTTTGGATATCATGATGCCGGAGATGGATGGGTTTGAGACCTACGAAAAGCTCAGGGCGCTTGAAGATAGCCTTGGCAAAAGCCATATTCCCGTGATCTTTTTAACAGCGGAAAATGACAGCGAGGTGGAGCAAAAAGGACTCATGGCAGGGGCTTCGGATTTTGTGAAAAAGCCCTTCAACAGAGAGATTCTGCTGCAGCGTATCCACAATACCATTGCCAACAGCAAGACCATAGAGAGCCTGACGGAAGAGGCGACCCTTGATAAGCTGACAGGGTTCTTGAACAAGGCCAGCGGAACCAAGCGGGCAGCGAAGCTGTGCCAGGAAAAAGACGGCAGGTTGATGATCCTGGATCTGGACAGTTTTAAACTGGTCAATGACTTGTATGGCCATGAAATGGGCGATAAGGTACTCCGCGCTTTTGCCAAGATTGCAGCTCAAAACATCACTGGGCAAGATCTTGTCAGTAGGATCGGCGGCGATGAGTTCATGGCTTTTGTGGAGCATGCGGGCAAAAAAGATGTGGAGCTTCTGGCTGGGAAACTTAATGAACGCCTGCGTCAGGAAGCGGTCCTGCTGATGGGAGAGGATTTTGACATTCCGCTGGGAGTATCCGTGGGCGGAGCCTGCGTATCGGATGAAATGCGGGATTATGATACGCTGTTTTCCTATGCGGATCAGGCGCTGTATACGGTCAAGCAAAACGGCAAGCATGGCGGCAGAGTTTATGAGAAAAGTGCTGACCTTGTGATTGCGAATGAGGTGGATCCGGAGAAGGAACTGGCCAGGATCGAAAAGATCTTTGATGAGCGCAATGAAAGTGACGGCGCCCTGTTTCTCGGACAGGATGCCTTTACCTATGTCTATCGCTACATCGTGCGTTTTCAGAAACGTTACGGCGGAGACGCCTTAAAGCTTCTCTTTATCCTGTCAGGGCTGCCTGAGCAGAAGCCGGAGGAGCTTGCCGATGCAGCAGAAAGCTTTAGCCGGCTGATCCAAAGCAATTTCCGCAGGAGCGATGTGATCATGCAGAGCAAAACAAATGAGTTCTTTCTGTTCCTGCCGGAATTGTCAAAAGAGAATGCCACGAAGGTGATCAAGCGGGTACTCAGCGACTGGGAAGCATTACCGGAGCATGGGGATGTGAAGGTGACCTATGTGATGAAGAGTGTGTAGAGGACGCACCGGGAAGGTCTGATAAATAGTTAGTATAGTCCGGGATAAAAATGTGAGCCGGGAAACTACTGATCAATGAAAAAGAGATTGCAAAAATGATGGATCATGGAAAACAACTGAGGAACAAAACAATTTCAACAGGTATCTGTATACTCCTGGCGGTGCTGTGCATGGCCGTTTTGACGGGTTGTGCCATCGGCGGTCAAAAGGATGCTTCCCTGTCAAAGGTACTTGAGTCCGGGCAGCTGGTGCTGGGGCTGGATGCGGATTTTCCGCCCATGGGCTTTACGGATGAAAACGGCAAGATCGTGGGCTTTGATATTGATATGGCTTCGGAGGTCTGCAGCAGGCTTGGGATCTCCCTGGTGACGAAACCCATAGACTGGGATAAGAAGGAAAGCGAACTGGACGACGGTCATATCGACTGCATCTGGAACGGCCTGTCCGTGACACCTCAGCGCAGCGAGATCATGAATCTGTCCAAGCCCTATATGCAAAACGAGATGATCTTTGCAGTCATGGGAGGCAGCCAGATCCGAACCATGAAGGATCTGGAAGGAAAACACATCGGCGTCCAGTCCGGATCGACGGCCCAGGAGGCACTGATCGCCTCTGACCTGCATACGGATGAGACCATGGTGCCGCTTCAGGATAATGTGACACTTTTGCAAAAACTGGAAGAGGGCAGCGTCGATGCCGTCTTTTTGGATTCCATCGTGGCGTATTATTTCATCGCTGCCAATGATAAGGAATTTTACGTGATCCCGAGCAACTTAGAGCA
>JAFZNL010000069.1 GCA_017550925.1 Lachnospiraceae bacterium
CATTCATGCCCTCTAAAAAGCCTTCGATACAACGTATCAGGACACGGATCACTGCTGCTGCCCTGATCACCCGCAAGCAAACTGCAGACAGCGCTACACCCATCAGCTGACATAGCTTATCGGCAAACAGAGCAAGCAGTCCGCCATACACAAAGGTAATGGACATGCAGAACATCGCAAGCTGGTGATAGCTTCGTCTTGCTCCCCGGTAATCATCCCTTCCGGCGTAAAAACGCACCCTTCCACTAATAATCCTGCAGGCGATTTCACCAATCAGAGTCACTGGGATCAAATATAATAGCGCTGGCAGACAAAAATAATCCAGTCCCCTCAGTCCCATTTTTCTTGCAAAAATCACCATCAAAAACCATTCAAATAATATATTCAGCCAGGCGATCATCGCTCTATCGCCGCCCTGCCTGATCAGGTTCTTTTTCTGTTTCCTGTTCATGATCTATCCTTAATCGCTATTGCGAATTCTTTTCACTTTTTCATTGCAATTACATTTGCATAAACCATTCTCGTATACAAATGTCTGCTTCGTTTACGGGTTTCGTGCAGGCTACCGCAGGATGCCCATGGTCTCCAATATCTTCCCCTGCCTGGAGAACATCTCCTCTTCCTGCTCTTTTGTCTCATGGTCATATCCGAGGAGATGCAAAAGGGAATGCACCAGCAAAAATGCATACTCCCGCGTGACGCTGTGTCCGTATTCCTTCGCCTGAGAAAAGACGCGGTCAGCGTTTAAGCAGATATCACCAAGGATCAGTTCATCGGTTTCCGGATCCAGATAGGATGCCGGACTTTCCTCTACATACGAAAAATCAGAGGGACTGTCATAATCCACTGCAGGAAATGACAGCACATCTGTAGGACTATCGATGCCGCGCATCTGATTATTCACCTCGCGAATACCTTCATTATCCGTGATAACCAGATTTACAATAGGTTCGTAGGGGCAGTTTTCATACTCCATCACTGCGCCGATCACGCGCTCAAACAGCGCCTCATCATCCTCCGTAAAGGAGGCGTCAATCTCTTTATCAATGTAAGAAGTCATAGTATAATTTCTCCCCGGCAAAACATTCCCGGATCGCCGTCAATTCTTCCATGGTGATCATGCAGTCATCCAGCACATGGCTCTCTAACTGCTGCTTAAATACCACCGCTGCGATCTGCTCATAATTCAGTGATGCATTCTTGTTTTTTTCAAACAAAAACATAACAGATGACACCATTGCATCGGACAACAGCACGATGGCTGCCTCCTTGGAACGAAGGGGCGTATTCTGTGCGCCGTATTCTTTCAAAAGATGCCTCAGCTGCGGCGGAAAATCGTATTCCGCGGCGATATCCAGCGCGTGGCTGATATTGCTCTCGCCGCGCATTTTGCCAATCTTGTGATAATATCCCCCCGCCTTGCAAAGGGAAACATCTGCGCCAATGAGCCCTGCCAGCTTTTCACAAAAATGCGCCGTATGGATCGCATGATAATATGCCCGCTGATTCTTCTCTTTCAACTGCACCAAAAGCGTAAATTCCGGGTCATTGATCCTGTCGTAAATATCACTTTCCCTGTGCAGCACACTGGCGCTTAAATATTTCAGGCATACCGTCAGCAGCAAAAAGCCTGCGATCAGCGATACCGCTGCAAATATGATTGATTGCAACGTTACATGTCCCTGGGTTGCAAACTCGACTCCCAGCAGCACTAAGGTCTGCAAAAGCAATGCGCAAAGCAGTGGCAACCCAAAGAGAAAGTTTTCATCCAAAAACGTAAACAACAACATACCGGCAATACCAATCATGGCATAAGCTGCGAATGTCGATGCGCTCATGGTTGACAGCTGATGTGTCATCAAAAGGAGCAGCATATATCCGCCGATGGCCTGATAAGCTCCCGAACAAAGGAATAATGCGATGGCCGCAGGCATCATCAGCCAGAAAACAGGCAGCGATATGAATGCCTGCACCAGCGCAATCACAAGACCTGCCAGAAAAATGACCACAAACCGGTATTTATGTCTGCTGTTGTTATACAGCCAGCTGCTCTTTGCATCACAAAGCAGCAGGACAAAAAAGAACACAAAACCAAAAGCGGCAAGCTGCAGCAAACCGGTCAGCATCTGGGTAAATGACCGATGAAAAGCTACCGCCCCACATAAGACGAAAGCTACTGCAGGCAGCATGCATAAGGGCAGCCAGAAAAGCGGATTACCTGCCTTTTGCGCCCCCCGCGCCTCTTCTTCTGTTATCCCTTGCGGGTTTATTGTTTCTGCTTTCCTTTTTTTCATACGCCTCGTATGCTTTCACGATTTTTTGTACCAGCGGGTGTCTGACAACGTCCCTGCTCGTTAACGTGCAAAACGAGATTCCCTCCACGCCTGTAAGAACTTTCACGGCCACATCCAGACCGCTTGTGGTATCCGGCGCAAGATCTTTCTGGGAAAGATCTCCCGTTACCACAACTTTGGAACCAAATCCGATACGCGTCAGAAACATCTTCATCTGCGCCTGTGTGGTGTTTTGCGCCTCATCCAAAATGATATAGGCATTGTCCAGCGTCCGGCCGCGCATGTAGGCCAGGGGCGCGACCTCGATCAGCCCCTTTTCCATATTGCGTACAAAACCTTCCGCTCCCATGATCTGATACAGCGCGTCATAAAGCGGCCGCAGATAAGGGTCCACCTTGCTTTGCAGGTCACCGGGCAAAAATCCCAGTTTCTCTCCCGCTTCGATGGCCGGTCTTGTGAGGATGATGCGTTCCACCTCACCCCGCTTAAAAGCCGTGATGGCCATGGCCATTGCCAGATAGGTTTTTCCGGTTCCCGCAGGACCGATACCGAAGACGATCATGTCATCCCGCATGGCAGCCACATAATCCTGTTGTCCTTTTGTCTTCGGGCAGACCGGCTTCCCGGAAACGGTATGGCAGATACAGTCGCCATCCAGTTCCTGGGCGGAAAACTGTCCGCCTTCTTCTGTCACCTCGATCGCATAGTTTAAGCGCTGCGTATCAAGGTCGCTGCCGTCATGTACCGACTTTGCAAGGTTTTCGACTAACTTTGCTGCCTTTTCCACGTCTGCTTTATTTCCTTTAATTTTCAACATGCCATCCCTGTCAACAAAGGTGACATGGAGCTGTTTTTCCATCTGAAACAGGAAACTGTCGTGCCGCCCAAAGAGAGCTTGCATCACATCCGCTTCCATATCCAGTTTTATCTCAAATTCCTGTTGCATATACCTTCCATCTATAGCCCATATTTACCCATTGGATGAGGGGCTATCTTACATCGACTTATTCAATAATACCGTGAATCAGCTTCCGTTCTTCCGGCTTCTCTTCTCCGATGGTCACCGCCGCCAGATACCGCTTCTTCGCTTCTTCTGCACTCTTTTCATCCGCCGCATGAAGCACTGCGATCACATCGCCTGCCTTAACTTCATCGCCAACCTTCTTCTCTAAGATCAGGCCAACACGGAGGTCAATTACATCCTCCTTCGTCCTTCTGCCACCGCCCAGCATCAGTGAGCAAAGTCCGACTTCATCGCAGAGGATTCTCTGAATGTAACCGCTTGCCGGTGCCTTTACTTCTACTTTCAACGGAGCCTCTTCAAATTTCTCCGGTTCAAAGACATAGGATGGATCGCCGCCCTGGCCTTCCACCAGCTCTGCCAGTCTTTTCAGTGCGCTGCCGTCATGCATTGCAGCATAAACTCTCATTTCTGCTTCATCTATGGAGACTGTCACGCCGCCTTTTAACAGCATTTGTGCACCGAGGGTCAAACACAATTTGGTAAAGTCTTCCGGACCTTCGCCCTTCAGGGTTGCGATAGCCTCTTTCACTTCCAGGATATTGCCCACTGCATTGCCGAGAGGCTGGTCCATATCGGAGATCACGGCGCTGCATTTGCGGCCCGCATCTTTTCCGATCTTTACCATTTCCTCGGCCAGTGCCCTGGAATCTTCTTCACTCTTCATAAAAGCGCCGGAGCCGGTCTTGACATCCAGCACGATCAGGTCTGCGCCGGCTGCCAGTTTCTTACTCATAATGGAGCTGGCGATCAGGGACATCTGATCCACGGTTGCCGTCACATCACGCAGGGCATACAGCTTTTTGTCAGCAGGTGCTAACTCTGCCGTCTGTCCCATCAGCGCTATCCCGATCTCCGATGCATTTTTCTCAAAGGTCTCGATGGGGATATCTGTTCTGAAACCAGGAAAACTCTCCAGTTTATCAATGGTTCCGCCGGTATGACCCAGGCCTCGTCCGCTCATCTTGGCAATATTCAGGCCGCAGACGCTAACCAGGGGCAAAAGTGCAAGGGATGTTTTGTCGCCCACGCCACCGGTGGAATGCTTATCCGCCTTGATGCCGGGGATAGCTGACAAATCCAACATCTCTCCGCTCTGTGCCATGGACATGGTCAGATGCAGCGTTTCCTCTCTGCTCATGCCCTTGAAATAAATAGCCATCATCATGGCTGACATCTGATAGTCAGGGATCTCACCTTTGGTAAAACCGTTCACCATCCAGTAGATCTCGTCTTTTGTCAGTGTGCCGCCGGTTTTCTTTCGCTGGATCAGATCGTACATATTCATAGTTTTTGTCCCCCGCATATATCATTCAAAAACAAATTTATAATTTAATCCGAGTTCATCTCTGATCTGTATCATTTCTTTTTGTACGGCTTCAGCTACAGGTACGCCCTTATCTTTTCTCTCCAGCCATACAAGATATTCCTTCTCGCCCGCTGTATAGATGCGGTCGCATCCTGCTGCTTTTTTGGAGGCGCGAAGGGCTCTGCAGATGTCGCCTGCGATCTTTTTGAAGCTTTCGCGTCCTGTGAAGGCGTCCGGATCCACAACAAAGAAGAAGTGTCCGAGGCCGTACATGCGTTTATTTCCATTTTCATCCACGCCGGAAAGGGCTTTCATAAAGTTGCCGCCTGCAAGGGCTGCGGAAAGGATCTCCACAACGGCTGCATAGCCGTAGCCTTTATATCCTGCCATTTCCTCTCCTGCGCCGCCAAGAGGCGCAAGGGCTGCGGTACCCTTGACAAGGGCTTTCAGGATCTCTTCGCTGTCGGTCATGATACTGCCGTCTTCAGCGATCACCTGGCCCGCAGGCGTCGGTTTGCCCGATCTTGCATAGTACTCAATTTTGCCACGCTGCACAATGGATGTTGCACAGTCCAGGCAGAAGGGGAATTCCTCATCCGTTGGAAGTGCAAAGGTCAGCGGATTGGTTCCCATCATATTCTCCACGCCGAAGGTCGGCGCGATGGAAGGCCTTGCATTGGTTCCCGTGATCCCCACCAGGCCTTCCTTGCTGGCCATGGTCGCCCAGTAGCCGGCAATTCCGTAGTGGGTGGAATTGCGGATGGCACCGCCTGCCATTCCGTAGGTTTTAGCTTTTTCAATCAGCTTTTCCATCATATGATAGCTGGCTACCATGCCCATGCCGTCATGGGCATCGTAGACCAGCGTTGTTGGTGTTTCTTTGATGACTTCAATTTCCGTGACAGGCTTTAAAGTTCCGTTTACGATCCTGTCAATATAGATGGGTTTGAATCGGTTGCAGCCATGGCTTTCAATGCCACGCCTGTCGCTTTCCAAAAGGACATCAGCGCAGATCATGGCGTCCTCTTTCGGTACGCCATAGCCTGTGAATACGTCCACCATGAAGTCATGCATGGTGTTCCAGTCTACATACGGTCTTGTTTCAGCCATGTCAGCCTCCCTTTTCTTCCCCTCATCTATCAGCTTCGCTGAGAGCGAAACTAAATCACTCAGTGATCAATATCCATAAATCTGATCAGCCAAACTAGAAGTACGTTCTGTCCACGCGCTTCTTCACCATCTCGGCACGTTCTTTCAGCTCCGGATGCTCGTCCAAGATTTGCAGTGCCTTTTCCACCTGCATCTCATTGATACAGAATGTGCATCTGCTTTTCTCTTCTCCCCAGAAAAACCGTCTGATAAAGGAGATGTCCTCCCACTTCTCAAAATAGGAAATACGGTTTTCCAAAAAGAGGTGCTCTAACATCCTTTTTACTTTCATGTCCGTAACGGAAAAAAGCTCAATCTCATTATGGATCTTTACATTTGAAAACGAAAACTCTTTAGCCATTTTTAAATTTCCTTCTCATGCTTTTCCTGGATATCTTCAATCGCGGAAAGCATCGGTTTAATATTTTCACCCTTCAGTTTTCTTCTGACATAGTTGTCTGTGATCTTCATAACGGTGCCGGACAGTGCCAGAACACCGATCAGGTTCGGGATTGCCATCAGACCGTTAAAGGTATCGGACAGGTCCCATGCCAGTGACAGGTTCATGGTTGCTCCAACAAGAATGAAAACAACGAATATAACCTGATAGATGATTACCATTTTGCGGCCGAACAGGTACTCAAAACCTTTGGTACCGTACTGTGACCAGCCAAGGACAGTGGAAAATGCGAACAGCAGAATCGCGATGGCGATAAAGCCGGAGCCCAGTTTTCCAAAGACGGTGGAAAATGCTTCTGCAACCAGAGCGGTGGACTCATTTGCTGAGATCACTTCGCCGGTTTCCAGATTCACAAGTCCGGAAGAAAGCACTGCAAATGCAGTCAGGGTACAAACAATGATGGTGTCTGCAAATACTTCGAAGATACCCCACATACCCTGAACCACCGGCTCACGAACGTTGGAAGAAGAATGCACCATAACGGAAGAACCAAGACCTGCTTCGTTGGAGAAAACGCCTCGTTTCATACCCCACTGCACAGCCATAGCTACGCCGGAACCTACGATACCGCCGCCAACTGCACGCATACCGAATGCGCCTTTGATGATGGCCACAAATACAGCGCCTGCCTGATCGATATGGCAGATGAAAACTGCCAGCGCGCCGATCACGTATGCGATGGCCATGAAAGGCACCAGCGCCTCAGTTACGGAAGCGATTCGCTTCAGACCGCCTACGATAACCAATCCTGCGAAGATCATCAGCACGATACCCGTTGCCAGGGGTGCTACGCCGAAAGCAGAATTCATATTTGCTGCGATGGAATTGATCTGGCTCATGTTACCGATGCCGAAAGATGCCAGAAGGGCAAAGCAGGAAAACAGAACTGCCAGGATCGCGCCGATCTGCTTGCAGCCCTTCTTTGAGCCCAGACCGTCTTTCAGATAATACATGGCGCCGCCGCACCACTCGTCTTTCTCATTCCGTCTGCGGTAAAAGATACCCAGAACATTTTCGGAATAGTTTGTCTTCATACCGAAAAATGCCACGATCCACATCCAGAAGATGGCACCCGGGCCGCCGCTTACGATGGCTGCGGAAACGCCGGCGATATTACCGGTACCGATGGTTGCCGCCAGGGCCGTACAAAGGCTCTGGAACTGAGTGATCTGCTTATCTTCCTTGCCGGTATGCTTGGTGACTTTTTTGTCTGAAAAAATACCGCCGATGGTATTTTTCATCCAGTGGCCAATGTGTGTGACCTGAAATACCTTTGTCAGGGCCGTCATCAGAATACCCGTGCCGACAAGCAGGATCAGCATGGGAAGACCCCAGACAAAGCCGTTGACTTTGCCGTTTACACTTTCAACAATACTCAAAAAACCTTCCATAAATTCCTCCTGTTTTTGATCGCCCAAAATCACTTTTGCTCCGGGCGAAAGATTTTATATGCCATAGAAACAAAGCTGCTTCCGTCCGCCCCCTTTGGCTTTATAAAGCGCTTCGTCTGCTTTCTTAAAGATGGTTTCCGTGGTGTCCGCTTTTTTCCCGAAAGCCATGCCTGCACTGACGGAAACCGTAGGTTCCCCTTCGATCTCCTCACTTAGGATCTCATTGATCAGCTGGATCTTCTTTTTCATCAGATTGATCAGCTGTTCATCCGCATGGACCATGATCACGGCAAACTCATCGCCGCCGATCCGGCAGATATAATCCTGAGACCGGAAACTGTTAAAAATGGTCTCTGACACTCTCCGAAGGACTCTGTCTCCCACGTCATGCCCGTTTTCATCATTGACATCCTTGAAAATATCGATATCAAACAGCACAAGGGAAGATGTTTCCAGATCTACATTTTTGATCAGGAAATCATAGCCTCTCCGGTTATAAAGACCCGTCAGCTTATCATGAGTCGCCGCATAGGTCAGTTTTTCCTTGTTGGAAAGATTCGTGTTATACATCAGGTTATAGGTCTTTGCCAGAAACCGGATCTCATAAGCTCCGGTGATGGGGATGTCTTTTTCGTCCCGGATCAGCTCAACACTTTTTTGCAGGGGCTTGATGATCATGAAAAATGTCATTACCACGACAGCGATCATGATCAGCATATAGACAACTGTCAGCAGATGCTCCGCAAATACCTGACGTTCCAGTTTTGCAGAAGCCTCGTTTTGCTCTGCCTGCAGTTCCCCTGACAGTTCCGAAAGGCATTTCTGAGTCTGCCCGTTGATCGCTGCCTTCTTGGCACTGTACTGTTCACCGAATAAAAGGTTTATTGCATAGGCCTTTTTCTCTTCAGAACCCAGCTCATCTTCCTCATCTGTCAGCACCGCTTCCTGTACTTCCGCGGGAAGTTCTTCCATGGAAAGGCCAAAAGCCTGGGCCGTCAGCTTTGCTGCCCTGTACTCCGTATCCATCAGTTCCACGGAATCTTCCATGGCTCCTACGAGGCTCTGATAAGCTGCCTTGCTGCGTTCTTTCTCATCAAAGGCCTCCAGCGCATGGTCACGGCGTTTTGTGACTTTTGCCTCGGTAAAATAATTATTCAGATACTGCTGATCACCTGTGACGGCAAAAAGACGCATCTGCTCTGTCAGATAATCCGACGCCTCCTGCAGCTGGCTGGAGCTGTCACGCCATTCCACCATATGCCGGGTGATCTCACGGGTTTCGCGGTATACAGCCGAGGTATAACGCATGGACGCAAACAGCAGTCCCGACACAAGCAGTGCCGCGATCAGCATAAGGATATTTAAATTCCCCAGCGATATGCCCCGTTCCTTTGCGATCTTACCTAAAACTAGCTTCATGTTTGAAAACTCTATTCCCCTCTGATCCTTCCAAGACCGACCAGCGGATCTGCTTATCATCGATCCGCCCATCATACATTTCATGCTACTCTCCGTCGATCGGATTTTGACCGGCATATCTGCCATTTCGCTGATCCGCAAGCCGCCATTTTGCCTTTGCTTACTTCAGCATACCTGCCAACACGCTCTCAACTTCAGCGATCGCATCCGGAATTCCTGCAGGGTTCTTGCCGCCGGCCTGTGCCATATTCGGTCTTCCGCCGCCGCCACCGCCGACTTTCGCTGCGATTGCTTTGATCAGGTTTCCTGCATGGGCACCTGCTTTCTGTGCACCGTCGGTTGCCATAGCCATCAGGGATACCTTGCCGTCCTTCTCGCTGGCCAGCACGATCACGCCTTCACCCAGCTTGCCCTTTAAGTCATCGCCCAGTTCGCGAAGGCCGTTCATATCTACGCCTGCAACTGCGGTTGCCAAAAGTTTCACACCGCTGACTTCCTTTACCTGTCCCATTACATCGCCCAG
>JAFZNL010000070.1 GCA_017550925.1 Lachnospiraceae bacterium
ATAGAAATCTCTATGTCGAGCGGAAGTTTGATTTGATGATACAAGGAAGATATAGTATAATCACCTTGTAAAATTTTGTTTAGTCGCATAAACTTATTTTACAGCAGAAACCAGGCTTTTCATAGTCTGGTTTTTGTTTTTAAGGAAATAAAAAGGGAACTGCCACACTGTTTAGTGCGACAGCCCCTTTTTTGATGTTTTTCTTTTTTTCGCCGCTTCTGCTGAAATAATAAAACTTTCTTGTTGTACTGATATCACTATGTCCCATCATTTCCATTACGATACTATCATCCACATCCGCATGCAAAAGCGTTGTTGCATAGGTCTTTCTGATCTTTATGCATGGACCGGGGCGGCAATCCGCATCGTTTGCAGACTTTGTACAATTCCTTATTGATCGTGCTGCATCGTATCCGCTTATCACGCTCCATATTGGCTTGCAAAGTGGTGATATCTATCATACCACTCTCCAAAGCCGCCTGTAAATATTCCTTATCGCTGTACAACAGATATAATTTATATCAAAATATTAGCATAACACTGTATTTTGGAGGGAAGCGGTGATACAATAAACCAAGAGGCTTTTTTGAAATCACACCTGTAAAAATGGATATACGAGGGGAATTCATGAGCGAAACCACGATTGATATTGAAGAGTTTACCTATAATCTGAAGGGTTATGTTGATCGTATGATAAAAATCCGATCTTTGTCATCCCCGGAGGTTCTTGGGATTTCGAATGCGGAGGCTTATAGTGCTGTACTTCTTGAGAATTTCAAGAATATCGGGGTTATGGCGGAGAAGAACCGGGAACTGATTAATGACATCATCAATCCGATCTTAAGTTCCGGAGAACCGCTGGATCCGAAGGTGATCAAGGCCATTGAGAAACTGAACGAAGAACTTTTGGATGCATCAGAGGTGGAGATGATTGATCTGCCGCTGGCGACACTGCTTACCGACAGGCTGCTGCAGGATGCGGATATGAAGGAGGATATCGACTACCGGATCAAAATGCTGGATAAGGAAATAGAGAACAGCTATCTTATGATCATGATGACAAAAAAAGTTATATCCGATCCGCGTATTGTTGATCATTACAGAAAAAAGGGGATAGAGGCGCTAAGACAGCTCCTTGTATTTTTGGATAAGGAGCGCTTTCTGGAGCTTTCCGAAGAAAGTCGGGAAACGATTGTAGCCAATGCCAGGTATGGTGTTGCTTTATATGAGTGCTGGGACCTTGAAGACGGAGAATGGACGACGGAGCAGTTTAGGCTTTTAGAGAATGCCCTTGCAATCGCAGACGATCCGTTTTATCTGGAAGCGCTGCCGGAGTATGACTGGAAATATCATCTGTTCAGAGTATATGATTTTCTTACAAGACTGGACTATACATTTTCTGAGCCGGAGATTGTGCAGAAGGCAGTTCAGTATTCTGATATCTGTTCGCAGCTGTGGAAAAGCGATCCGGAATACTATAAGCAGTTGAATGAATTTGACGAAATCGAGGGAAGACGCCTTCGGATCCTTTTTCTTGCAGGATCCATTACAGAGCATGAATATAGGGAAAAACTGTATGCGATGTATCAGGGAAGAGGGGACTACGAATACAATGCCCTTGGTTATGATATGAATATTGAGTATCCCATGGAGTATATTTTATCCATGGATGAAAATGATATCAGTGAAAAGGATATGAGAAGAGCCGATGAAATCTATCGGTCTGCACTGGCCTATATCTTTCACATGCCAAAACTGGGACTGTTGTCGGCTACACTTGATCCCTACTCCAAACTGCTTGTAACGTTTGAAGAGTTCCCCGGTAATATCGGTTTTGAGGAAATGGGTATCCGCTCTTTTGCGGCACTTCATCCGCCAACCTATATTCATTCCAAAATGGTAGCAGGGATCACCGGATGTCTTACAAGACATCTGATCCGGATGCGCCCGGAACTGTTCGATGATGTGCTGTCTTATCTGGGGTATAAGGATCTGCACAAGGATATGAATGAAATCATTGAGTATGCTTATCATGCTGCCCTTTGTCATGATTTCGGGAAACTTATGATCATAGACACGATCTTTGTTTACGGACGAAAGCTTCTGGATATGGAGTTTGACCTTGTAAAGCAGCATCCGGATATCGGATATCATCTGCTTATGAAGCATCAGTCCACACAAAGATATGCAGAAGTTGCAAGAGGACATCATCTATGGTATGACGGCAGCAAAGGATATCCCATGGGATTTAACGGCGGTAAAAGTCCCGTTAAGATCATCACAGACATCGTTACGATAGCTGACTGTATGGATGCAGCAACAGACAGCGTAGGAAGAAGCTATAACAGGGGAAAGACCTTTAAAGACTTTGAGCAGGAAGTGATCCTGGATGCAGGTACCAGATATGCACCCTGGGGACCGGAACTCTTACGAGATGAAAAAACCAAAAGAGATCTGGATTATTTATTGGATGAGGGAAGAATGAACCTTTACAGGGAAACCTACAAATTATTGGCCTCTTTATAGCATATGATTGCCAGAGAAATAAACTCTTAAGCGTAGAAAATTGATGACTGACATAACGGGGGAACGTTGTATGTTTGAGGTTATAGATTCTATACAGACTCTATTAAAAATTTCGTTTTATTTATGGATTAATCTGCTTTTTTTCGCATCGTTGAAAAAATGCTTTTGGAAAGAGGGCAAAAGCAAGGCAAAACTGTTCTTCCTATCACTGATCACAGGCCCGGAATTTACATTATTTGGGCTCGTGTCATTCTTCTATGATTTTGATTCTCATGTATCAAAGGTATTTGGGGACAATATTGCCAAAACGTTTGAAACACCTCTGAATATATGTGCGTGTGTGATAATTCCGGGTTTGTATCTTGCGTTGACTTGGTTATATGTGCATTTGATATCCAAATGGCTTTGCGTAAAGGAGAAAAACTCCGTCCTCTTTGTTTATCTGATGTTTAACTCCCTATCTGCGATATCCCTGAATGGACCGGGTGCGGCCGCATTTTCAATTCCATATGCGACATTATTGATTGACATTGCAGGTGTTCTTGTTTTATATTTCGCTTCCTGGCTTATGTTCCGGCTTGATATATCGTCTCTTGCAAAAATGGTAGGGATAAGCGTCAAAGTAAATTGGCGGATCTTTACCATTCCTCCGGCTGTCTTTATATATTTTTATACGATGCTTGTTATGACGATGATGTTGGCAGATCTAGATGGCAGTTATGATGGAAAGACGGCACTGATCCTGTATGTGTTTTCCAGTATTATTTGTTTTCTCTTAATTTGGGCATTTCATGTGATCATCAAAAATATAAATGCAACCGATGAGGCATTGAAAGCAAAGGAAGAAGCGGTTCAGGCAAAAGAGGAAGTAAAGGAGCTTTCAGTAGAGGTTATGGAAGCTCTTGCACACACCATTGATGCAAAGGACGAATACACCAGAGGTCATTCAGTCAGAGTGGCAAATTATTCACGAACGATAGCCGAAAAGATGGGGCTGTCAGCTGAAGAATGTGAAAATACATACTATATGGGGCTTTTACACGATCTTGGAAAGATTGGCGTGCCGAATGAGATCATCAACAGTCCGACAAAGCTGACAGATGATGAGTATGCTGTCATTAAAAAACACCCGGGCCTTGGATTTGATATCCTTTCCGAGATCAAGAGCAGGCCTGATCTTGTGATCGGAGCCAGGTGGCATCATGAGCGATATGATGGAAAGGGGTATCCGGATGGTAAAAGCGGTGAGGAAATCCCGCTAATAGCGAGAATCATTGCGGTTGCCGACAGTTATGATGCTATGACCAGCAACCGCAGTTATAGAAAGTATATGCCGCAGGATAAGGTTAGGTCAGAAATTGAGAAAAATGCCGGCTCGCAGTTTGATCCAAAGGTAGCACAAACGATGCTTGATCTCATTGACGAGGACAAAGATTATGTCATGCACGAATAGACATAACTAAACTGACCTTCTGCGATCATTGATAGAATTACCACTTTGCAAGCATTTCTCCTTTCTTGAATTTGTCAAGAAAGTATTATTCAGCGGTAGCAGCGGTAGTAAACAGGATGTGCCAAAACCGCAGTATTTATGCGGCTTCCGGGGTTTTACAAAAGGGTTCGATTCCCTCTTCCCCTGCTCCAAAAGCCCGTTTTTACGGGCTTTTTTTCATGTGCACAATGTATAACCATTTGTCAATTCGATATATCATTTCCTTTTGTTTTGTTGTAAAATCATAGATAGTATTGAGTCTGGATAGTCGAAAAACAAATGATAAAGGCAGTGTAAAGTCCGATATGGAAATAGATCATTGAAAAACAAATGATAAATTAGGGAGACATCATATGAAAAGAATCGTAATGATAATACTGACATCACTGATGGTATTCGGACTAACAGGATGCATAAAAGACGACAGCACCGCGATCATCGAGGACGAAGATGATCAGGCTCCTGTAGTCACAGCATTGAGTAGCGAGGCGGATGAAGATGCTGATGCCGATGTGGCAGAAGATAAACAGGCGCGTATCGATGATACGCAGGCGCTTACCGCGATCAAAAATTACTGTTACATCAATATGCCGGGGCTGAAAGACATTGAAGATTCAGGCAAAGGCACGGTATACTGGGATATTTCTTCCAGCGATAAAAATGAGATTGTGGTCATGTTCAGGTCGTACACGGGCGCGCAGGTCCGGTATTATATCGACTCCGCTACCGGCGATACTTTTGTTACGGAGTCTGTCCCGGAAATATCCGATGAGGAAAAGAAGACGGATGAACACTTTAATGTGCGGGATTTTTCTGATGGCGAGATCGTTAATGTCTATGAGGTCACAGACTCGGAACTTTCAGAGGAGTATATGGCAGAGGGGAAATATGTGACCATTGTCCGATATTTTGAAATGGCCGACGGAACATGGAAAACGAAATTTAACTCATACAATTACAGGCTGGAGATCACGGGGCAAGCGGATGGTATGGAAAAGGAATGCACGCTTGTATATCTGAGCAATATAGAGGATATTCCCTTTGAGCAGGCATATAAGGCGGCCGGCGTCAGCAGCAGTTATGAGATCAATAACGAAGATTGCTTTGATCAAAAGGATGCTGTGCTGGTTGCCATGAAATGGTGATCATAAGAAAAAACAAAAATTCCATTCTTGACGCGGCAAAAGAAACAGTGTATAGTATGCCTTGTCAAAAAAATAATGTGTGTTGGTATCGTTCTTCGGGGATGGGTGTAATTCCCTACCGGCGGTGGATCCTGAGATATTTGGTGACCGGCCTACGAAATATTTGGCCGTCATGAAAAATACAGATCCGTACAGTCCGCGAGACCGGATGCTTGGCATCTTGTGTTTGATCCGGTGAAATTCCGGAACCGACAGTTACAGTCTGGATGGGAGAAGAGGACAGGCGCTTTATGCGGTCTTTCTTACTATGTGCGTATGCTCCGAAGATGTGATCTTCGGAGTTTTTTATGTGAAGAAGGATACCGGAAAGGAGCGTTTTTATGAGCAAAACAAGAAACCTGGCCATGGTGGGCATGCTGTCTGCCGTATCCTTCATCCTGATGTTTTTGGAATTTCCGATTCCGCTGATGCCGTCCTTTATCAAGCTGGACGTATCGGAACTTCCGGCATTGATCGGTGCCTTTGCCATGGGACCCATCGAGGGCGTTGCCATCTGCCTGATCAAGAATCTGATCCATCTGCTGAAAACCAGTTCCGGCGGTGTGGGCGAGCTGGCAAACTTCCTGCTGGGCGCGGTTTTCGTATTTACCGCAGGCATGATCTACAAAAAGATGAAAAACAGAAAAGGCGCCATCATCGCATCCCTGGCAGGTGCGCTGGCGATGGGAGTTTTCTCTGTACCGATCAATTACTTTATCACCTATCCGTTCTATACCAACTTCATGCCCATGGAAGCCATCATCGGAGCCTATCAGGCAATCTACGCCGGCGTGAACTCCCTGATTGAATGCCTTCTGGTCTTCAACATGCCTTTTACTTTCGGCAAAGGTATCATCGATGTGATCATTACTTTCCTGGTATATAAGCGTCTGTCCCCCATCATCAAGGGCACAAATGAGCGTGTTGAACGAGGGGGTACCGAGCCTGAAGCTGTGAAAGCGGCAGATAAGGCGTGAGAGTGACAAGAATTTAGTTGACAATCATAAACAGAAACCGATATACTATACGGATGAGTGACTTTCGGTGTCGCATTTGAAAAGATACGAGGACTCAGATGGTAGATTTTTCGGGCATTCTGTTTGATGAAGAATATTTATATGACTTTATACGGGAGTTCGCCGAAAAAAAGAGTTTTACACAGACTCTGGTTTCCCTGCCCTTCGCCGCAGCACGGCACAAGGGGCAATACAGGGATAATAAGGTGAATATCCCGTATATCATTCATCCGATGCAGATGGCTTTTCATGCCATCGCTTTGGGACTGCACGAAGATGAACTTCTGGCCACGGCACTTTTGCATGATGTATGCGAGGACTGCGGCGTGGAGGTGACAGCGCTTCCGGTTTCGCGCAGAGTTCAAAAGTCGGTAAGCCTTCTGACCAAAGACTGGCAGATCCCCGGGCGGGAAGAAAACACGGATAGCCCGAATCTGATCGTTGACGCGGAAGTCTCTGAGCAGGTGAAGGAAAAACAGTACTATGAAGCGATCGCAACAGACCCGATCGCTGCCATGGTGAAACTGCTTGACCGGTGCAACAATGTATCAAGTATGGCGGCAGGTTTTTCCGGCAAAAGGATTGAGCGGTATCTAAAGGAAACGGAAACCTTTTATCAGCCGTTAATCACCGGGATGCTGGAGGATTTTCCGCAGTACAGGCTGCAGATCCAGGCGCTGTGTTATCAGATGTACAGTGTCGGGGAAGCACTTGAACGGATGCTGAGGAGTGGCACGGATGGATGAGGATTTCGTAGGCGTATTTGATTCCGGCGTAGGCGGGATCAGCATATTGAAGAAACTCACGGATCTTCTGCCCAGGGAGGATTTCCTTTTTTATGGGGATTCTGCCAATGCACCCTATGGGGAAAAGAGCGAAGAAGAGGTCCGTGCACTTTCTATGGATATTATCGACAGGCTTGTGAGCAGAGGCGCCAAGGCTGTCGTTATCGCCTGCAATACAGCCACCAGCGCGGTAGCGCAGCAGGCACGTGAAAAATACCCGGTAGTTCCAATCGTAGGCGTGGAACCTGCGGTAAAACCGGCCGCCATGAAACTGACACATAAAAAAGTTCTTGTCATGGCAACGCCGCAAACCCTTGCAAGGGAAAAATACAGAAATCTTGCCAGTCGTTTTGAAGAGCAGGCATCCCTGATCCCACTGGCCTGTCCCGGACTTGCAGCCAGGATTGAGCGGGGCGATCTGGACGGAGAGGATCTTCATTGGATGTTAAAAGATCTGCTTTCGCCCTATGTTGGACAGGTGGATGGCGTGGTACTTGGCTGTACCCATTATCCCTTTGTAAAGCCCCAGATCCGGAAGGTTCTGGGCGACATCCCGTTCTTTGATGGCGGGGAAGGAACGGCCAGGCAGCTTCGCCGCAGGCTGACGGAAGAGGGATTTTTGACAGACCGGACAACGCCGGGCTGGGTGATCTTTGATTCTTCCATCAAAACGGAGCAGGAGATCATACTCTATGAAAGAATGTTCTCTCTGGCAGGAGACTGCTGATAAAGCAGAGCCGGAGAATGAAGTTAACGTAGAATGAAATATACAGTTCGTGTAGTGAACGATACGATATAGAAATTTAGGAGACGGTTTACGGATCAAAAATTGATCGGAAAATCGGAGCCAAAACAGAAATAAATATAGAAACATAAAAGAGGAGAAAAATGAAAAACACACTTGAGATCCGCTGGCACGGAAGAGGCGGACAGGGCGCAAAGACCGCTGCACTTTTGCTTGCGGATGTAGCTTTTACGGCAGGAAAAAATGTGCAGGGTTTTCCGGAGTACGGTCCGGAGCGTATGGGCGCACCCATTACAGCTTTTAACAGGATCAGCGCAGATCCTATCAGAGTTCATTCCAATATCTATGAGCCGGACTTTGTTGCAGTTGTTGATGAGACATTGCTGGTCAGTGTCGATGTCACCGACGGACTTTCCAAGGACGGCGCCATTATCATCAATACTCCCAAGAGTGCAGAAGAGATCAAACCGCTGCTCCGCGGCTATGAGGGCAGGGTCATTACCATTGACGCCAGAGGGATTTCCGAGCAGACACTGGGCAAGAACTTCCCGAATACTCCCATGCTGGCAGCCATGGCTGCAGTGACCGGCGTTATGGAAAAGGATGACTTTTTCCGCGAGATGCAAGCTTCCTTTGCCCACAAGTTTGCCAAGAAGCCGCAGGTCATCGAGGGCAATATGAAGGCGCTGCAGATGGCATATGAAGTGGCTGAGAGTGCATAAATAATTTTGAAATAATTCTGGTAGTATAGAGTCCGGTTAAATAACGGAACAAAACATGCAATAGAGTAAGAGAGAAAAATTATGAGAACAGATGCAACAAAGATCAATGAAAAAACACCTTATGAGGATCTGACCGAAGGTCTTATGATGTTCGCAGGCGGAACCGCCAAGGAGTTTATGACCGGAGAGTGGCGTACGGATACGCCCATCTTTTTGAAGGAAAAATGCAGGCAGTGTCTGCTTTGCGTGCCCACCTGTCCTGACGGATGCATTCCCGTGATGGACGGCAAGCGCCTTGCCTTTGATTATGATCATTGCAAGGGCTGCGGAATCTGCTACAAGAACTGCCCCTTCGGCGCCATTGAAATGCGTGAAGGTGCTGAGGCACCCAAGGAATAAAGGGGATTATTAGGAGGAAACATGGAAACACCCATCAGACAAAGAATGAGCGGAAACGAGGCGGTATCGGAAGCCATCCGTCAGGTCAATCCTGACGTTATGCCGGCATTTCCTATCACACCGTCCACGGAGATCCCGCAGATGGTATCCACTTTTATCGCAAACGGACAGGTGGATACGGAATTTATTCCCGTAGAAAGCGAGCACTCAGCCATGTCGGCAGCTATCGGTTCCGAGGCGGCAGGTGCAAGGACCATGACGGCGACTTCGTCAGCAGGTCTGGCGCTCATGTGGGAGGAACTGCTTTTGGCAGCATCCAACAGACTGCCCATCGCCCTGACGCTGGTGAACCGTACGCTGTCCGGTCCCATCAATATCAACTGCGACCATTCCGACAGTATGGGCGCAAGGGATACAGGCTGGATCCAGATCTACGCGGAAAACAATCAGGAAGTTTATGATAACTATATTCAGGCATTTCCCATTGCGGAGGATAAAAGAGTTCATCTGCCCATTATGATCTGCCAGGACGGTTTCATCACTTCCCATGCAGTTGAGAACATTCAGCTTCTGCCGGATGCACCGGTGAAGGCTTTTGTAGGCGACTATGATCCGGAAGAGTATCTGCTCAATCCCGGCAAGCCCATCGCCATCGGACCTTACAGTATTTCCGCTTACGCCATGGAAGCCAAGAAGGCTCAGGCAGTCGCCATGGAAAATGCAAGAGAGGTCATCTTAGAGGTGGCTGAGCGTTTCTATCAGATGAGCGGCAGGAAATACGGTTTCTTTGAAAGCTACCGGATGGAAGATGCAGAGTACTGCATGCTGCTGATCGGTTCTGCGGCTGGTACCGCGAAAGAGGCAGTGGATGAGCTCCGCGAGCAGGGATTCAAGGTGGGCGTTTTGAAGATCAGAGTGTTCAGACCTTTCCCGGAAAAAGAGATCGCTGAGGCACTGAAAGGCTGCAAAGCCGTTGCCATCATGGACAGGGTGGAAAGCTACAACGGATGCTGCGGACCTCTCGGAAGCGAAGTGACTGCAGGACTGTTCCGCAACAAGGTGATGATCGAGACAGTCTGCTATACCTACGGTCTGGCAGGCAGAGACTTTACAACGACTCACGTGAAAGAGATCTTCGGTGCCCTGAAGGCACTTGTGGAAGAAGGAAAACCGATCCCGCACAACCAGTACATCGGACTGCGGACGAGATCATAATATAGGATAGTTAGAACCCGGAAAGGCTTCCCACTGTGGAGCAGTTGTTAGCGTAGCTAACTGATGAGGGGCGTAAATACAACAGAAAGAGAAAATCATGAGTACATCAGGAAATTACAGATTAAAAAACATGTTAAAGCAGCCGGAGCGTCTGACGCCCGGACACAGAATGTGCGCAGGATGCGGCGCAACGATTGCTATTCGTGCGGTACTTCGCGGCCTGCAGCCGACGGATCATGCGGTCATCGGAAACGCCACGGGATGTCTGGAGGTATCTTCCTACATGTATCCTTATACATCCTGGGAAGACAGTTACATCCACAACGCCTTTGAAAATGCAGGCGCAACCCTCGGCGGCGTAGAGACAGCCTATAAAGCCCTGAAGAAAAAGGGAAAGCTCGGTCCCGATGAAAATTACAAGTTCATCACCTTCGGCGGTGACGGCGGAACCTATGATATCGGTCTGCAGTCTCTTTCCGGTGCCATGGAAAGAGGGCATGACATGGTTTATGTCTGCTATGATAACGGCGCTTACATGAACACGGGTATTCAGCGTTCTTCTGCAACGCCCATGTTTGCAGACACCACCACAACACCGGTGGGAACAGAGTCAGACGGAAAGATCCAGTACAGAAAGGACTTAGCTGCCATCATCGCAGAACACTATGTACCTTATGTGGCACAATCCACCCTGACCAGGGACTTTATGGACCTGCACAGAAAATCGGAAAAAGCGATCTATACGGAAGGCGCTGCTTTCCTGAATCTGTGTACCCCCTGCCCGAGAGGCTGGCGGTATGAAGTATCTGATGTGATGGAGATCTGCCGCCTGGCAGTGGAGACCTGCTACTGGCCGCTGTTTGAGGTGGACCACGGCAAGTGGATCCTGAACTATGAACCGGCAAAGAAGCTTCCCATCGAAGACTTCCTGCGTCCCCAGGGACGGTTTGCACATCTGTTCAAACCCGGAAACGAGCATCTCATCGCACTGTTCCAGGAAGAAGTGGACAAACGCTGGGAGGATCTGTTGTATCGTTGCAACCGCGAGTGATCATGCTCGGTGGAGCAAAAACTCATCGCCAGCAGAGGAAGTGCAAAAGAAGCGAGATCCATACATCAGGCATGAGCCGAGAGGCAAAGAAAATATGAATGAGATCAGAAGAGCGCAAGAACGGGATATCCCAGGAATTCTTGCGCTCCTTATACAAGTGGATATGGTACATCATAACGGCAGGCCGGATCTGTTCAAGGGACCGGCTACCAAGTATGATGAGGGGGAGCTTCGGGAAATCCTGAAACAGGAAGATACGCCGGTTTTTGTCTGTGTTGATACTGAGGGAAACGTGCTGGGCCACGCTTTTTGCATACACAAGCAGGTGGTCGGCGATCATGTGCTGACGGATATCAGGACGCTGTATATCGATGATATCTGCGTGGATGAAAATGCCCGGGGTCAGCATGTGGGAAAGAGCCTGTATGATGCAGTGCTCGCCTATGCAAAAGAGCAGGGATTTTATAACGTGACGCTGAATGTCTGGACCCTGAATCCGGGGGCACAGAAATTCTATGAAAAAATGGGCATGAAGCCGCAGAAGATAGGCATGGAAGTCATATTGTAACTTTCCGGATAGTATGATATAATAACACCAACTATGTGGAAATGTCCCGCGGGGAGAGGGGGTAGTGTCTCCCGGCCGGGAATGGGGCAGGTTATGAAACTATTCGGAGGGATGAAAAAGAATAATAGGAATCAGTCCATCGTCACCGTACTTTGGATTGGTCTTGTGGTGCTGGTCATCAATATGGTCATTTATATGATCCATTTTTTTGATGTCCAGCATCGTTTTCGTGCCGTCAAAGTCAATGAGGTATATCAGAATCTGGTGGATGCCGGTTATATTTTTGAGTCCGGCTATACCGATGTGCAGGGAAACCTGACCCAGATCGCCAAGGCCTGGTCCAATGATCCGGAGGAACTGAAGGAAGAGAATATCTGCGCAGGCCTGGAAAACTGTAATGCCTCCGGTATGTATATCAATCTGTATTATATCAGTGATGAAGGCATTTCCTATTCGGATTCGGGAGAGATTGTCGAAATTGACAAGCGTCAGCTCAAAGACCGGTATCAGACAACGAAACCGACCATTGAGCTGGAGGAGGACGAGTTTATTTCAGACGGCAATGGTATCCTGAACCTTACCCAGCCGGTTTCCGTGGATGGAAAAAAAGTCGGACAACTCCTTGGAAAAGTAGCACTGACCGGTATGTTTGACGGTGATGTATTTGCCGGTCTGACAGACATGGGAGATGTATTCCTGGTCGACATCGATGGCGATATCTATCTGCGGAATACAACCATGTTTGCAGATGAAGGGCAGCGGCATAAAAATGTCTTCGAACTTCTCGGCGAGCAGTCTATAGACGGCACCTCCAAAAAGAACGTAGCGGAGATGAAACGCAAACTCGAAATGAGGGATAATACGGGCGCTCCCAAAAACACGTACTTAAAGTATCAGATCATTGATAAGTCCGGAATGACGGATTATGCGGAAGCAATGGCTGTTTCCGGGATCAAGGGCGCGTATCTGATGATCGTCTATCCCGAAACCATCTATACCGAAGTAACCAGACCGCTTTTGTTCAGAACCCTGATCACCAGCATGCTGCTGTTTTTGATCACCATCATCATGGTCATCTATATGTGGTGGACCAGCAAGACCAGCAGTGACCTTGTGGAAAAACTGGCATACGAGGATCCCGTCACCGGCGGTAAAAATGACAATTACTTCCGCGAAGTGGCGAGCCGCGCCATCTGGGAAAATGCCAGCATTCCTTTTGTGGTAACCCGTTTTGATATCGCCAACTTCCGTTACATCAACGAAGCATACGGCCATACCAGGGCGGATGAATTGTTGCGGATCATTGACAGAGAAAGTAACAAGATCTTTACAGGCCGCGAGATCTGTGCCAGGATGACGGCCGATCAGTTTTTGCTCCTGGCTAGAAATGATCAGCATTTTGATGCGAAATTTGAAGAGCTTCTGGGGATCATCAATGATCAGGCCAGGGAGATCGGCATCATGTTCCCGATCCGCTTAAAGCGCGGCGTCTATCCCATCCGAAGGGATGATACGGATATTGGTATCATCATCGACCATGCCAATGCGGCAAGAAAATCCCTGACGGGTGATGAAAAACTCCTGGTGGCCACTTATTCCGAGCAGATCATCAGCCAGATGTTCTTAAACGATAAGATCGAGTCTGAGATGGAAAATGCCATGAAGACGGAGGAGTTCAAAGTCTTCATCCAGGCAAAATGGGATATTAAAAATGACCATGTTCATGGTGGCGAGGCACTGGTGCGCTGGATCAAACCCGATGGCACCCGCATTTTCCCGGATCAGTTCATTCCGGTATTTGAGAAAAACGGTTTCGTGGAAAAACTCGATATGTACATGCTCGAGCAGGTATGTAAGCATCAGCGCCAACTCATCGACGAAGGCAAGCGGATCTATCCCATCTCCGTGAACCAGAGCCGGCTGCTTATGCATAACCCGGATTATCTGCCTCAGGTAGAGCGTTTGATGAAGCGTTACCGCATCCCCAACGGTTTTGTAGAATTAGAGATCACAGAGACCGTGTTCCAGGATGAGCGTGATCTCATGATCAGTACAGCGAACGAACTTAAGAAGATGGATATCATGCTGTCCATGGACGATTTCGGATCCGGTTATTCGTCCCTGAACATGCTCAAAGACGTACCTTTTGATGTGATCAAGATCGATCGTGAATTCTTCTCCGAATCCATCACATCCAAAGCCAGCGTCTGGATCCTCCGAAAGATCATCGAGATGGCGGAAGGACTTGGCATCCGCACTCTTTGTGAAGGCGTGGAAAACCAGGAACAGGTAAACCTTTTGCGCGACCTGGGCTGTTACTATGTACAGGGATATTTTTATTCCAAACCCATGCCCTTCAATGAGTACATAGGCAAGTACTGTGATGACTATGAGGGCGGCAAGGAGTATTACGACAAACTTTATGAAGAGCAGGCAAGAGCACGCGAGATGCGCCGCAAAGAAGAGGAAGAAGAGCAGACAGTCAGCGCATCCAGTGCGGTAGAAGAGTTTAAGAAGACTTATACCGCTTCCTCGAAAGAAGAAAAACGAGAGACTGAGAAGGTAGATAAGAACGGTAAGAAACTCTCCTCCGAGGAGATCAAACTTGCATATCTGGCCGGTGCGGGCAAAAGCCAAAAGGATGCCGAAAAAGACAGTGAGGGAAATCCGTCGGGAGAGCAGAAAGATAAAAGCAAAGGGCAGGCGGATGATACTGCAAAGAAGGATGCAGGTGAGACCACCGAAAAGTCTGCAAAACCTGTCAGTGATGCAGCTGAGGCTGTAAGGCAGGCGAAGCTTGCGAAGGAAGAGGCAGAAAGAAAAGCCAGGGAAAAACAGGCAGCGAAAGAAGCTGAAAAAGCAAAATCGGTGATGTCAGCTGCAGAGGCTGTCATGATGGCAAAGCAGGCAAAAGAAGAATTGGAAAAACAGCATATCAAAGGGAATCATAAAGATAACAATAACGAAGATAAGACAGAGGAGAAAAAGGACTCAGATGCCTGAGGGTGGGAAAAAAACCGATACCATTCTTCTTCATAGCTGCTGCGCGCCTTGCAGCAGTTATTGTCTTTTGTATCTGACCCGCAGCTATCGGGTGACGGTATTTTATGATAATCCCAATATCACAGACCTTCAGGAGTATGAAAAGCGGGTCGCCGAGCAGGTCAGGCTGATCGAGATCTATAACCGGTATGCCGGGGAGGCAGCTTCACATGCGAAAGAGAGCGGGGAAGACGGGATCGGCATCAGAGACCGGTTGATGGCAAAGATGGAAAAATTGGATTCAGACCGTTTCCGAAAACATCCTGACCTTGCAGTATGGATCGCAGAGCAGCTTGCCTTTCCCAGGTGTGAGATTGGATTTGTAAAAGGAGCATATGAACCGGAGCGTTTTTATGAGATCGCAAATGGTCTGGAGGATAGTTCGGAGCGGGGGCCGCGGTGCCATAAATGCTACCGGCTGCGCCTCGAAGATACAGCAAAGGCAGCGGCGGGGTTTGACTACTTTGCCACAACGTTGACGCTTTCTCCGCTGAAAGATGCAAAGGCGATAAATCGGATCGGCGAGGAGATCGCGCCATTATACGACGCCGCTTATCTGGCAACGGATTTTAAGAAGAATAATGGTTATCTGTTATCCATCCTGTTGTCGGAACTGTTCGGGTTATATCGTCAAAACTATTGCGGATGTGAGTTTTCTAAAAACAATACAGCTAAAACGACAGATTGATCATGAAATCAAATGGGATCAAGAGTCTTCATATATCTAACGGAGTGAAAAGAATAAAGGAGTTAAAAGAAGTATGAAAGCATTTTTACAAACGGTGACAGAACAGATGCAGGCAGCATTTGAGCAGGCAGGTTATCCGAAGGAGAGCGGTGTTGTGACGCTGTCTAATCGACCGGATCTTTGCGAGCTGCAGTGTAACGGCGCCATGGCTCTGGCAAAGAGCGCTCATAAAGCGCCTTTTGTGATCGCTCAGGAAATTGCAGATGAGCTTGCAAAAGTATCCGGCGAGGATGCGGCTTTTTCCAAGGTGGAAGTAGTAAAGCCCGGGTTTTTGAATATGGATGTTTCGCCGGCCTTTTTGGCAAAGTACTTAAGTCAGATGGCATCGGACGAAAGACTTGGCGCAAAGGAACCGGAAAAGAAAAAGAAGATCATCATCGACTACGGCGGACCGAATGTTGCAAAGCCTTTGCATGTGGGACATCTGCGTTCGGCAGTCATCGGTGAGGCGGTCAAAAGGATTGCGCGTTTTGCCGGCCATGAGGTCATTGGCGATATCCATATGGGCGACTGGGGGCTGCAGATGGGTCTGATCATCTGTGAGTTAAAAGAGAGAAAACCGGAGCTGCCCTATTTCGATGAAAGCTTTGAAGGAGAGTATCCGAAGGAAGCACCCTTTACCATCAGCGAGCTGGAAGAGATCTATCCCACCGCCAGCGGCAAGGCCAATCCAAAGCAGGCAGAGGGCGAGAGTGATGAGGCGTTTGCACCTCGCAAAACCCAGGGCGATGCCTATAAGGCAAAGGCTATGGAATGCACCAAGCGGCTGCAGGATGGACAGAGAGGCTATCGTGCCCTCTGGGATCACATCATGGCAGTTTCCGTTGCGGATATGAAGAAGAACTATGAAAATCTGAATGTGGATTTTGAGTATTGGAATGGCGAGTCCACCGTGCATGACAGGATCCCCGGCATGGTAAAGCGACTGAAGGACGAGGGCTATGCCCATCTTTCTGAAGGAGCGCTGGTCATCGATGTGGCAGAGGAAAGTGATACAAAGCAGATGCCGCCCTGTATGGTTTTAAAGTCAGATGGCGCGTCTCTTTACAATACAACGGACCTGGCGACGCTGGAGATGAGAAGAGAGCAGGACCAGCCGGACCAGGTGATCTATGTTGTAGACAAACGGCAGTCTCTCTATTTTGAGCAGATCTTCCGCGCAGCGAAAAAAAGTAAGATCGTGGATGATGACACAGATCTGTTCTTCCTGGGCTTTGGTACCGTCAACGGCAAAGACGGCAAGCCTTACAAGACCAGGGAGGGCGGCGTTATGCGCCTGTCCGACCTGATCGGTCAGATTCGTGAGACTATGCTGAAAAAGATCCTGGATAATAAAAACGCCGGCGGCAGCAACGGCGAAGAAGCAGGCGGCGAGACAGAAGGCTTGGATATGAAGGAAGCGGAAACGATCGCAAACATCGTTGCCCTTTCCGCCATCAAATACGGCGACCTGTCCAATCAGGCTGCCAAGGATTACATTTTTGATATCGACCGCTTTACCTCTTTTGAAGGAGATACCGGTCCGTACATCCTCTATACCATCGTGCGGATCCGTTCCATTTTGGCAAAGTATGAAAAGAGCGGAAAAGAGATGGCGAAGGATATAGCTATCGCGGCTATGAATTCAGCGGAAGCAAAAGAGCTTGCCCTTGTATTATCCCGTTTTGGCGCGGTGGCTGTCAATGCATATGAAGAGCTGGCACCCCATAAGATCTGTGCTTATGTCTATGAGCTGGCCAATGCATGCAACCGTTTTTATCACAGCACCAGGATCCTGGGCGAGACCGATGAAGCAAAGCAGAAGGGATATATCGATCTGCTCCGCCTGACAGAGCGCGTCTTTACGGTAGCCATTGATCTGCTCGGCTTTACAGCGCCGGAGAGGATGTAAATACCGGACGAATGTTCATTTGGAAAAGTGATTGCCCGGAAAAGTGACCATTTGAGGGGAAATGGTTTTAAAAAGAAAACGTGACAGTAGTATGAGAAAATTTTTTCATGCGAGTAAATATCTGATCCTGGTTTGCGTATTGCTGGTGGCGCTGAATGCAACCCTCGGTATCTTGCTGACCAGACAATCGGCCAATGCCATGCGCAAGCTGATCCGGGACCGTATGCTGGATATCTCCAATACTGCAGCAGCCATGCTGGACGGGGATGCCCTCGGCAAACTGCAGGCAGAAGATGTGGATACGCCGGAATATCAGGCTGCGCTGAAAACCCTGGCTTATTTTCAGGATAATATCGAACTGGAATATATTTATTGTATCCGGGATATGGGAAATAAGAATTTTGTTTTCAGCATCGATCCGACGGTAGTGGATCCCGGCGTATTCGGAGAACCCATCGTCTATACGGATGCCCTGTATCAGGCAAGCCTTGGTACGCCTTCCGTGGACAAAGACCCTTACGAAGATGCCTGGGGGCGGTTTTACAGCGCTTATTCTCCGGTCTTTGATTCTGCGCACCGGGTTGCGGGCATTGTTGCCGTGGATTTCTCGGCATCCTGGTTTGAACATCAGGTTTCCCTGCTGGTCTGGACAACGGTGGTCATCATTTCCATCGCGCTGATCTTCAGCATCATCATTGCAATCCTGATCGCAGGAAAGTACAAGCGGAGTTTTTCCCGTTTGTTTAAAGAAATGAACGGGTTGTCGGAAGGGGTTGAAACACTGATCCGGGAAGTGACGCCGGATACTGAGAATGATGAAGTGAACGGGATGGGACCTGCGGCAGGCATGTTTGAAACCTATGAGATCTATGATGATGATAATGGGGCAAAAGATGAGATCATGATCCTCGGTGACAGGATCCGCATGATGCAGAACAGGCTCAGCGAGCAGATCACCCTGATCCGGTCCCACGCATATCAGGACGGGCTGACGGGGCTGGAAAACAGAATGGCGTATCAGGACAGGATCAAACTCCTTGAGGAAAAGATCGCTTCTGGTAAAGCAGAATTTACGGTTGCAGTGTTTGATGTGAACCAGTTGAAGATCATCAATGACGATTACGGACACGAAGAAGGGGACAGGGTGATCTCCCTGATCGCCGATACCATCAGGGAAACTTTTCCGGAGGGGAAACTCTATCGAATCGGCGGCGACGAGTTTGTCGGAATCTTAGACGGTTCTAATCCGAAAGAAAAAATCGCAGAGTTGAAGGAAAGGCTGGCACAGATCAGCAGAGAAGATAAGGTCTTTAGTGGTAACACATTGAGTATCGCCATATCGGCAGGTTACGCGGTATATGATGCCGAAAAGGATACAGAGTATGCGTCGGTGTTTAACAGGGCGGACGCTGCAATGTATGAAGATAAGAAGGTTTTTTATCAGACCCATGAGGACAGAAGAAAGCGAAAAAGTCCGGTATTAGAAACCGAGTCGTGAGAGTGATGGTGAATTGAAAAGCTGAAATCTCCGATATGAAATAACAAAACGAAAGACGGATATAAATATATAAGGGCAAGAAATAAAAAAGACGACGTTTTCGAATGTCGTCTTTTTTCGTAGCGAGGGAGGGATTTGAACCCCCGACACCACGGGTATGAACCGTGTGCTCTCGCCAACTGAGCTACCTCGCCAGGCGTAAAATATGGGGCCTATAGGGCTCGAACCTATGACCCTCTGCTTGTAAGGCAGATGCTCTCCCAGCTGAGCTAAGACCCCATAAATGCGGTTTGTTTCAACCGACTATGCGATTATACAATGAAGCTGTAATGTTTGTCAATAAGAATTTTATACTTTTCATCAGCATTTCCAAAAGCACGTTAGCGAATTAAAGTTGTAAAGTAAATATGTGCCGGAAACCTTGCAAAAATCCCGTCACGGGTGTAAAATTTTCCACATGAAGTTTAAAGAACTACGCGGCAATGCCGCAGAGGAAACTGAGACGCTCTCTAAGGAGTATAAGGCTGCCCACAGCTATGGCGTGGCTGCCATCGGAACGGAGCACCTGTTTGTGAAAAAGGGTTTCTCCGTCTATTATATTGCTTATCGGGACGCAGAGCGTATTTTTCGCAGGATCCGGAGTGTGAATACTATGATGTGCTGCGAAAACGGTGAGATGGAATTTGAGTACCTGGTGGTTGCGGATGGTGAAAAGGAATTGATCGAGATCCAGCTTCCCGGGAAAAAAGCGGCACAGATGCTGATGGAAGAATTGAAAAGCACAGTGCCGGAAGGGAATTTTGCAGCACCATGAGTACAACGCAGATCTATGAAGCGCTGCTGGACGCATATGGCGGCTATTACAACATACAGCAGGAGGGGGCAGCGCATCCTTTCGACGCAGAGGGGTTCTTTTCCAACGAAGCTCAGCAATATTTTTTGGTCAAAGCGGCAAAAGTGGCAAGCGTCAATTCTTATGAATACGTGTTTTTTGCTCTGCGCGAAAGTTTGAGTGAGCAGGAACTTAACGCCCTTGATCAGCGGGCCTGGGAAGAGGGACTTTCCCGGGTGAAGCCTGACCAGGACCATAAAAATACGGATATCGCGCTGATCGTGATCGCGGACAAGGTGGATGAGGGTGTCAAAGACGCGATCAAAAAAATAAACCATTCGAAGAACTATAAGTTCGGTTTATGGGGGTTCACAAATTACAGGTTGGTTGTAATCGAATCCGAAACGAAAACTGTCCTTACAAACCGCCGGGGCAGGGATCTTACGGAATTCGTTCAACAAGTGATACAAAAGAGTAAGTCACAAAAATCTTAAAAAGAAAAGAGGAGAGGAAACATGACTGCATTACTGATTATCTTAGCTGCAATCGCTTGTCTCGTGGTCGGTTACATTTTCTACGGATCATGGCTTGCAAAGCAGTGGGGGATCGATCCTTCCAGGAAGACGCCGGCCATTGAGAAAGAGGACGGTGTCGATTATGTAGCTGCGCCTCCTGCCGTGCTGATGGGACATCATTTTTCATCCATCGCCGGTGCCGGCCCTATCAACGGACCGATCCAGGCGTCTGTATTCGGATGGCTTCCCGTATTTCTGTGGTGCGTGATCGGTGGTATTTTCTTCGGCGGTTTACAGGACTTTGGTTCCCTGTTTGCATCCATTCGTCACGACGGAAAATCTTTGGGAGAGATCATCAATGATACGATGGGCAAAAGAGCGAAAAAGCTGTTCATCATCTTTGCGCTTCTTGTGCTGATCCTGGTTATCGCTTCGTTCGTGAACGTCGTAGCGGGTACCTTCTTTACTGAAGAAGGCGGTTTCGGATTTACCGGAGCACCCACCAACAACCAGACAACGGCAATGATCTCGCTGTTGTTCATCATCATGGCTGTTATTTACGGCTATGTTACCAACAAACTCAATGTGAAGACCCTTCCCGCATCCATTGCCGGTGTGATCGGTATCGTGATCATCACCATCATCGGCCTGAACTGCGGTTTTGTTATGGGCCGTACTGCATGGATCGTATTCATCGGTGTTTACATCGTGGTTGCATCCCTGGTTCCTGTTTGGATCCTGCTGCAGCCCCGTGATTATCTGTCCAGCTTCCTGCTTTATGCCATGATGGCGCTGGCAGTGATCGGTATCGTATCCAATGCATTTACCGGAAATGCTACCTTTGATATGCCTGTTGCAACAGGCTGGAAGACAGGTATCGGAACCATGTTCCCGGCACTGTTCATCACAGTAGCCTGCGGCGCATGCTCCGGTTTCCACAGCTTGATCTCCACAGGTACATCTTCCAAGCAGCTGCGCAGTGAGAAAGATGCAAAGCCCATCGGCTACGGCTCCATGCTGATCGAGTCTGCTCTCGGTATCGTATCCCTCATCGCAGTTGGTATGGTTTATTCCAAATATACAGCCGGTGAGTTCGGTTCACCTTCCGCAGCATTCGGTGGCGGTATCGCTATCATGTTCGGTGCTGAAGGATCCACGATCTACAACACGATCTCCGCACTGCTTACCCTGGCTGTTTCCGTATTCGCACTGACTAGCCTGGATACCGGTACCAGACTTTCCCGTTTCATGTTCTCAGAGCTTTTCTTAAATGAGAATGAAGCAACCTGGAAAGATGCAACCGGCATCAGAAAAGTCCTGGCTCATCCGCTTTTCGGTACCACCTTCATGGTAGTGATCGGCTGCGTACTCGGTGGACTGAAGCTGGCAGCCATCTGGGGTCTGTTTGGTGCGGCAAACCAGCTGCTTGCAGGTATCGCACTTCTGGCTGTTTGTGCATGGCTCGGTGAAGTAGGAAAGAACAACAAGATGTTCTTCATCCCGATGTGCTTCATGCTTTGCGCAACCCTGACCAGCCTTGTACTGACTATCATCAACAAGTGCAAGCTGATCGCAGGTATGGTTCCTGATTCTACTGCAGCATGGGGCGACTGGTTCCAGCTGATCTTCGCAATTGCAATGGCAGTTCTTGCAGTGATCCTGGTAGTTGAAGGCGTTCAGACCTTCCAGAAACAGGGAAAGAAGAAAGCATAAAACCGGATAGATTGTAAGTTATGCATCAAAAAACGGCTCTGCATTTTGCAGGGCCGTTTTCTTCATATTTGGGACACTTACATAGGTTTCTTATAACAGGTCGAGCATTTTTGATATCCGCTCCAATTTATCCGGACTACATTGGGCAAGCTTGTCTGTGATGGCGCCGTAGCGGGATTCTTCCGATAATACCTTCTTTGCGGATTTTTTCTTGTATTCTCCGGCAAGAAAATAGTCTACGGTGCAATCTAAGGCATTGGCAATATCAACGATTCGCCGTAAAGAAGGTTTTGCCTTTCCGCGCTCAATATTGCTGATATGCGATGAGTTGACATCGATCTTTTTAGCGACATATTCCTGTGTGACGCCGACTGAAAGGCGGCGTTCTTTTATTCTTGCTCCGATTTCTTTCAGATTCAGATCTGACATGGTGGCTCCCCTCTGCTTTTGCATTGATGATAAGTTTTTCCCCGCTTTGCTTTACAGATTCTATGCGAATTCGACGTTTGTTTTGTGTTTTGTATTGTAAAGGAATCTGTCTGTCAGGATAACTATCTGGCATAAATGTTGTTTAGCTATAACTAAAGTTCGTAAACGGAAATCATCTGTTACGGTTGCGGAAATGCTGAATTGTTGGTATAGTATGGGATGGCAACAGGATATGTCTTGTGCGACGGGTAAGAACGGAAGAATCGTGCAACGGGCATATATAATTGGAGGTTCGTTATGCGCATAGGAATGGGCTATGATGTGCACAGGCTCGGAGAGGATCGGAAACTGATCATCGGCGGCGTTCAGATCCCCTATGAATTGGGGTTGGTCGGACATTCGGATGCGGATGTTTTGCTGCATGCCATTATGGATGCAATGCTGGGCGCAGCTGCCCTTGGGGATATTGGAAAACATTTTCCGGATACGGATGATGCGTACAAAGGAATATCCAGCATAAAACTCCTTGAGGAAGTGGGACGAAAAGTGGAAGAGGCTGGCTATTTTGTCGAAAACATCGATGCCACTATCATCGCCCAGAAACCGAAGATGCGCCCTTATATCGATCAGATGCGGGAAAACATTGCAAAGGCGCTGCAGATTGATATAACGCAGGTGAATGTAAAGGCAACAACCGAAGAAGGGCTCGGTTTTACCGGAAGCATGGAGGGGATCAGTTCTCAGGCAATCTGTATGCTTGTTTCGCCCTCATATTTAGTGGCTGAGGATGTGACAAGTCAAGGCCGCTCCTGCGAGCGATGTCCGGGCTGCGCTGCTATGCAGAAAACAGATTGATCATACGAAGAAAAAAACCTATGAAAAATTGCTGGCATATATATCGGCATATAATACGAAGAAAAAAACCTATAATCAATTCGGAGGATAAGACAAATGAGAATATATAATACATTGACTAAAACAAAACAGGATTTTAAACCCCTCAAAGAAGGAGAGGTTTCCATGTATGTATGCGGTCCTACTGTATATAACCTGATCCATATCGGAAACGCAAGGCCCATGATCATATTTGATACCTTCCGCAGGTATATGGAGCATAAGGGTTACAAAGTAAACTTCGTTTCCAACTTTACGGATGTGGATGACAAGATCATCAAGGCTGCCAATGCGGAGGGCGTGGATTCATCCGTGATCAGTGAGCGCTACATTGAGGAATGCAAAAAAGATATGCAGGGACTGAACGTCAGGCCGGCAACAGTACATCCAAAGGCAACCGAGGAGATCGGCGGCATGATCGATATGATCCAGACCCTGATCGATAAGGGGCATGCTTATGTGGCAGCGGACGGAACGGTGTACTACAAGACCCGCTCTTTTGCAGAGTACGGAAAACTGTCCCACAAGAACTTAGATGACCTGCAAAGCGGTGGCCGTTCCCTTTTAGTGACCGGAGAGGACCAAAAGGAAGATCCTTTGGACTTTGTGCTCTGGAAGCCGAAAAAAGAGGGAGAGCCTTTCTGGGAGTCACCCTGGTGCGAAGGGCGTCCGGGCTGGCATATCGAGTGCTCCGTCATGAGCAAGCATTACCTTGGGGATACCATCGATATCCATGCCGGCGGTGAGGATCTGATCTTCCCTCATCATGAAAATGAGATCGCCCAGTCAGAGGCGGCAAACGGCGTGCCCTTTGCCCATTACTGGATGCATAACGGTTTTTTGAATATCGATAACAAGAAGATGAGCAAGTCCCTGGGCAATTTCTTTACGGTCAGGGATATCAGTGAAAAATACGACCTGCAGGTACTGCGGTTCTTTATGCTGTCAGCTCATTACAGAAGTCCGCTGAATTTCTCGGCAGACCTGATGGAGGCGGCAAAGACCTCTCTTGAGAGGATCCTGACCTGCGCATCTTCCCTGGATTTTGTGATCTCGCAAAAAGAGCAGGGCTCAGTCAGCGAAGAAGAGAAGGCACTTTTGCAGGAGTCAGCGGAGTTCGTAAAACGTTTTGATGACGCCATGGATGATGACTGCAATACAGCGGATGCCATCTCGGTGATCTTTGAATTGGTAAAAGCCATCAATACCCAGCTGAAGGAAGAGCATAGTGGGGCATTTTGAAAGAGCAAAAAGCTGTGCTTTCAGAGCTTTGCGATGTGCTGGGTATTATTTTGGAAGTAAAGCAGGAATCGGCAGATGCCGAGATTGAAGATCTGATCGCGCAGCGCCAGGCAGCCAGGAAGAATAAAGATTTTGCCAAGGCAGATGCGATCAGGGACCAGCTCCTTTCTATGGGCATTATCCTGGAGGATACCAGGGAAGGCGTGAAGTGGAAAAGGCAGTAAGCATGAGTGATATAGAGCAGGATAAGTTAAATAACGCAGGGCTCGATGCGGAGCAAAAAGTCGATGATAGTGAGAAACTGGAAGGATCATCAACAAAACGCAGCGATCCGGCTGAAATGATCCGAGAAGCTTTTGACCTGCCACAGCAGGATGTAAAAAGTTACTCACCGCTAACTTTGGCGTTTCTCGGCGACAACGTATATGATCTGGTGGTGCGGACGGTTTTGCTCCAGCAGGCGAACCGGGCAGTGAATACCTTAAATAAAAAGAAAAGCGCGGTGGCCTGTGCAGAATTTCAGGCAAAGATGGCGGATCGGATCATGCCTCTTCTGTCGGAAGAGGAAATCAGCGTCTATCGGCGGGGCAGGAATGCAAAATCCTATACCACGCCTAAACACGCCAAAATTGGAGATTACCGGAAAGCAACGGGGTTAGAGGCGCTGATGGGCTATCTGTACCTGCAGGGAAACTTTGAAAGAGCCCTACAGCTGATGGAGATCGGTCTATCGGGGCAGGAGCAGTCGGGACAGTCGTTAGAAGAATAAGTCAGGATCTGCCGAAGGAAGATCAGGCAGGGAAAGAAAGCGATGAAACGGATATGAGGTATCAGGAATCAGTCATAGAAGGAAGAAATGCGGTAACAGAGGCGCTGAGAAGCGACCGTCCCATGGACAGGATTTATATTCAGGACGGCTGTCAGGACGGCGCGGTCTCGACAATTAAGAGAGAGGCAAAAAAGAGGGATGTGCAGGTGCGGTTCGTTGCAAAAGAACGACTGGACCAGATGTCACAGACCGGACGCCATCAGGGCGTGATTGCCTATGTGGCAGCCTATGAGTATGCAGACGTTTCCGATATTCTGCAGCTGGCGAGGGATAAAGGCGAGGATCCTTTTATCCTGCTTTTAGACGGCATTGAGGATCCCCATAACTTAGGAGCCATCATCAGGACGGCAAACCAGGCAGGCGCACATGGCGTGATCATCCCGAAGAACAGAGCGGCTTCCCTGACTGCGGTGGTTGCAAAGACTTCAGCGGGAGCGCTGAATTACACGCCGGTGGCGAAGGTGACGAACCTTGCAAGGTGCATTGAAGACTTAAAGAAAGAGGGGCTTTGGTTTGCCTGTGGCGACATGGGCGGCGAGGTTATGTATAGGCAAAACCTGAAAGGTCCTATCGGCCTTGTGATCGGCTCGGAGGGAGAAGGGGTTTCACGGCTGGTCAGGGAAAAATGCGATTTTGTGGTATCCATCCCCATGAAGGGGCAGATCGATTCACTGAATGCATCCGTGGCAGCCGGTGTGCTCTGCTATGAGATTGTCAGACAGCGAGGGGAGCAATAACATGCAAAAAAGGTATGAATCAGGTGATACGGATGAACAACTGATCCTGCAGTGCAGGGAAGGTAACGATAAAGCCATGGACGAACTGCTCGGACGGTATAAGGATGCCGTTCGCATCAAGGCAAATTCCATGTTTTTGCTCGGTGGAGAAAAGGATGACCTGATCCAGGAGGGGATGATCGGTCTGCTGAAGGCGATCCGGGATTATGACTTCGGCAGGGATGCTATGTTTAAGACCTTTGCTGAGCTATGCATCTCCAGGCAGATCTATACAGCGGTGCAGGCATCAAGTCGCAAAAAGCACATGCCTCTGAATAATTATACATCCATCTATGCAGATGAGGATAAATCGGGTGATAAAAGAGAAGGTGCAGCCCTCAGCGAAGGTTTGCCGGCTCCTGAAATCTCGGATCCGGAGCAGATGATGATCGATAAAGAGAATGTGAAACACATCTATGAAGTGATCGATGAAGAGTTATCGCCCTTTGAAAAACAGGTCCTTGAGCTGAAGATGACAGGCATGGACTATGTCGAAATCGCAAAAGTGCTCGGCAGAGACACAAAATCAACGGATAATGCATTAAACCGCGTCAAAAATAAGCTGCGGGGCAAGCTTTTGTAGAACGGGAAAAACCAGAAACATTTTGACCGTACCACCGTTTTGTGGTAAAATACTTGCGGAACTATGTGCAAAGAAACATAGAAGAAAAAAATATCTGAACGAAGAGATAAGAAAGGAAGATTATCACCATGGACAGATTAGATCCGGCTACGATCCGCTTAAAGGAGAAAATTTACAAGGAATTAAAAGTAACATTCCTGAGCATTGAACAGCAGATCAAAGAGATCGAGGACAATAAAAGAGAGTATGAGATGAAGTGCGACCTGTATGGTCAGTGCTTGTCTGAGAAGCTTCTCAGTGACGGAAGTGATGTGGTAAAAGAACATCTTGCTGAGGCAAAGGGCGAGTTGGAAGCCTGTGACAGAGAGCTTGAGAAACTGCGTCATCAGAGGGATGCATTCCGGATCGAGCTGGAGATTTATGAAGCAAATATGCGGTAACAGGATTCCAAAGTCTCACATCCGTTTGTGCTTGCACAAGAGCGGATGTGAGACCTTGGAATCCGCAAGGACATGAGCAAGCAGCGATCTGCAAAGCAGATCAGCGGATTGCGAATGGCCGTAGGATTGCGGGAGTTGCGAAGCAACGAAGCAA
>JAFZNL010000071.1 GCA_017550925.1 Lachnospiraceae bacterium
ATCATTATTGAGAATGAAATAATCGCAGGTCTTAACTTCAGTAGAATGATTCCAGTAGAAATCAGGCAACTTTCAAAAGTCGATTTAAAAGTTAGAAAAAGGGATAATACCGAGGTAAAGAAACGAAAAGAAACCTACAAAAAAGAGTTGATATGTTGTAATGAACACAAAAAAATCATTATTGATAAAGCTAACGTGTTATACGATAAATATGTGTCGGGAGAATTCTTCGTTAGAAGAAAAGATTGCTTAAATTTTCCAGAACTTGAAGAAGTATGCAAGAAGTATAACAAATCAAAAAATCCCACTACCTGATTTAATAAATCATAGCAACGGGATTTTTTAACTATTCAATTTTAACTTATTGACATTGCATAAGAGAACAGGTTATATCCGCATCAAATCCCCGGCATTCTTCCTTTCCTACTGTTTAAGACCTTCTGATGTTCGCTGAGCACCTGTTTGCTGAGCTGTCCCGTTTATGATATGGTTCTGATCGTCATTTATGATATTGTTTTCTGTATCCTTCATAATAACCTCGCGTCGCCGCCCGGACGTCATCTTTTGGTCATTTCAGCTCTAAGATCACGACCTGGGGTCTGTTAAAAAAGCGCGGCGCCGGCGTGCTTTCTCTTCCGAGGCCGCGGCTTACTTCCATATAGCTTCCGTTTTTCAACTGATAGATCCCATCTACGTACGTAGCCAAAAGGCCCTGATCCGGAGCAAAAACGCCCTTTTTCAAAAAGGGGATCAGAAACTGTCCGCCGTGGGCATGTCCCGTCAGGATCAGGTCAAAGCCGTACTTTTCATAATAACTCGTTTTTTCCGGGCGGTGGCTGGCAAGGATCTTCACATGGGAATCATCAGTCTGCACATAGGCATTCTGCAGCTGTGCGTCCCATGCCATAAGGCCTGTGCCATCCGGATCATCTACGCCGCAGATATCCAGTGTCACGCCGCCAATGGTCAGGCTTTCGCAATCACCCGCCAGCGCCGGTACTCCCACGCTTTCCACGTACTGCTTCATTTCATCTGCGCGGCCGCTCCAGAATTCGTGGTTGCCCGTCACATAATAGGTGGGGTATTTTTGCGCAAGCCGCTTTACTGCAATCTGCGCATTTTGATCCGGTATCTTATCATCAAAAATGTCCCCGCCCAGGATCACCAGGTCGGGGTTCTGCTTATCCACCCGGCTGATCAGCCACTTTTCATCCTTTCCATAGTAGCAGGAATGCAGGTCCGTGACCAGTGCGATCCTGACATGACCGGCATTCCCCTCGATCAGGTCCAGGGAGATGGTCTGCGTTTCCGGGATCCAGGATATCGCCCAGCAGGCGATCAGGAGCACAAAGAATCCAATGAGAAACAGGGGTGCTTTTTTCTTCGGTTTTTTATCGTTTTTCATTTTTTACCTATCTTATTCACAGCCCCACTAACCCAGTCAATGTTTGCAAGCTGGCTTGCACATTGCCTGTCTATTTTAATCGCTGTGAATAGTAACTTTTTTTCTTTCAAAATCACGTGTTATATAGTATAATTGTACTATCTATACCTATACGTCGCAAGTGTTTCGAAAAACTATGTTAATCGGTAGTGTAAAGTCCGGCATGAAAATTCGAAAACCGGAAGCTACGAATGAATACTGAGGGGTCATATGAACGGATATTCCATTTCTCTGATATTGGACGGCGCAGGGTTTCAGGTTTCAACGATCCTGGTCTCCGCATCCTGCCTGTACTACTTAAAAGTACACCGCAGCAACCTAAAGCAGCTCCACAACAGACTGTTCCGTCTGATGCTTTTGAATGTCTGCATCACGGCGATCTGCAATCTGTTATCCGCCTTTTTAAATCCCATTATCACTACAGCCGGTCCGGCTTTCTGGGCGCGCTATATCGGGCAGTTTATCTATTTCCTGCTGCACCCGCTCCTTGCGCCGCTGTTTTGTTTTTATGTGGCGCAGATCACAGGTGCCCAGCGGCGGATGAAACAATCCCACCGATTTTTATATGAAGCGCCCATGTACCTTTGCATTCTGATGGCGCTGGCCAATCCCGTAACAAAGTGGATCTACCATTATGATGAAAACCTGGTCTATACCAGAAGCAGCGGCGTTTATATCATCTACATCATCAGTACCCTGTATTTCATTGCGGCAGTTGTGATCCTTTGCTTTTTCTGGGAGGCAGTTTCCCGCACCGTCCGCCACGTGCTGGTCTACTTTTTCGTGCAGGTAGCTGTGGGCACCATCGTTCAGCTCATCTTTCCCCAGGCCCATACGGAACTGATCTGTCAGGCCATCGCCCTGACGGCCATTATGATCACCGTGGAAAATGAAGATACCAGGCGCGATCCGAGGACCGGCATCCAGAATCACGCAGCCCTTGCCCAGGATATCCGCCGCTGCCTGAAATCCGGATCTCCTTTCCATATCATCTCCATCAAGATGCAAAATCCCTTAAACCTGATGCAGATCATCGGCCAGGCCAATATCGAAAAACTCACCGAGATGACCGCAGAGTATCTGGGTACTCTCACAGAGCCTGACAACATCTACTATGTGGGACCCGGCACTTTTGTGATCATGTTGGAAACGCCGGATGATGAGGCGGACCTTGCCACAGCAGAGGCAGTCAGGGAGCGGTTCCTTTCCCCCTGGGATTTTCAGGGGCATAAAAATACCTTCGAGGCAGCAGTCTTCTTTGCCAGGATCCCGGAAGATTTCAAGAAGGAGGAAGAGGTTACGGTCTTTCTCACGGCACCGGTTCCCCGAGATTTCCATCCCACCAGCGGTGTCTGCCAGGGCATGGGCCTTGACTTTATCATCCGCCGTTCCAGAGTGGAAAAGACCATTATGAACGGTCTGAAAAATAAGGGCTTTGAGGTTTATTATCAGCCCATCTATTCCGCCAAGACCATGAGCATCTGCTCCGGTGAGGCGCTGCTGCGTCTCCATGACGATGCCATCGGCCAGCTCTATCCGGATGAGTTTTTGCCCATCGCAGAGCGGGGCGGCCTGATCTTTGAACTGGGCGACTTTGTATTGGAAGAGGTCTGCAAATTCTTAAACAGCGGCATTCCTGTAGAGATGGGAGTTGAAACATTGCACATCAACCTTTCCGTTGTACAGTGCCTTCAGACCAACTACGCACAGCGGATCATCGATATCGTATCCAAGTATCAGATCAATCCTTCCTGTATTGATTTTGAGATCATGGAATCCGCTGCCACCACGGACTTTACCGCCCTGAATGATTTTGTGGATACCCTGCGGAGTCACGGTTTTTCCTTCTCCGTGGATGACTACGGCATCGGCTATTCCAACATTCATTCCATCTTCCACCTGGATATCGGCTCCGTCAAGATTGACAAGTCCATCCTTCGCGAGGCGGAAACGACGGAAACCGGCCGCATCATTTTGGAAAGTTCCATCGGGCTGATCAACCGCATGGGCAAGAAGATCATCAGCTCCGGGGTGGAAAATCAGAGCCAGGTGGATCTGGCCGCCCAGTTCGGCATCGATTACCTCCAGGGCTTTTATTTTTCCAACCCCATTTCCCAGAGTGAATTTATCAATGTCTTAAAGGCTACCAAGCTGGCCAAGATTGAAGAGCAAAAGGCCATCGCATCCAATGAGGCCATGACCAGTTTCCTGGCCAACATGTCCCACGAGATCCGCACCCCCATCAACGCGGTGCTGGGCATGGACGAGATGATCCTGCGGGAGAGCAAGGATGACAAAGTGCTCGAATACGCCAAGACCATCGAAGGCGCCGGCCGGACACTTTTATCCCTGATCAATGACATCCTTGATTTTTCCAAGATCGAATCCGGCAAGATGGATATCTTCAATCATGATTATGACCTTTCCTCCGTCCTGTTGGATGTGACGGGCATGATGCGGATGAAAGCCCAGCAGAAAAACTTAACGCTGCTGCTGGACGCCGATCCTTCCCTTCCTGACAGGCTGGTGGGCGATGAAATGCGGCTCCGCCAGGTACTGCTCAATATCTTAAACAACGCAGTGAAATATACGGAAAAAGGAACCGTCACCCTGAAGGTTTCCTATCAGCAGACTGATCCCACCCATATCACGCTGATCCTTGCCGTCAAGGATACGGGCATCGGTATCAAGGAAGAAGATCTGGATAACCTGTTTGTCAAATTCAGCCGCCTGGATATGAACAAAAATAAAACCATTGAAGGTACCGGCTTAGGGCTTGCCATTACCAAGCAGATCCTGACCCTGATGGACGGCACCATCTCCGTGGAGAGTGTCTACGGAAAAGGCTCCACCTTTACGGTTCAGCTCCCCCAGGTTATCTCCGGCCAGGGTACCATCGGCAATCTGACCACCCGGCAGAAGCATAAAGAGCAGGAGGGACCGGTGGTTCGTCCTTTCATCGCACCCGATGTAGACCTTCTGGTGGTGGATGATACAACAGTCAACCATGTGGTCGTCAGAGAGCTTCTCTCCAAAACCAAGATCCGGGTGGATGAGGCCATCAGCGGAAAAGAGTGTCTGCAAAAAGTCTGTGAAAAACATTATGACCTGATCCTGCTGGATTACCGCATGCCGGAAATGAACGGCATCGAAACCCTGCATAACATGGAAGACCTGCCGGGTAACAAAAGCCGCGACGCTGTGATCATCGCCCTGACGGCCAACGCCATTTCCGGCGCCAGGGAACGTTTCCTGAATGAAGGATTTGCAGATTACATCACCAAACCGGTATCCGGCCAGCATTTGGAAGAAACCCTGCTTTTGCATCTGCCTCCTGAAAAAATCCAGTGGCTGGATGCTTCAGGTTCAGAGGGAAACAGTCAGGCAGCTGAAACGAAGTCCGGGCAAACGCAAAATACGCAGGTATCTGCAGGACAAGCCAATCAGCCGGCGGCCGGAGAGGCAGGGCAAACAAGGACTGCATCAGATACAACGAATACAGATAAGCCCTCAGAGAACCCTGCGGATGACAATGCAAAAACACAAACCGGAAATCTTTCTGAATCAAGCACCGGAGACGCTCCCGATGCCTTCGAGCAGACCCGCACTGCCCTGATCAAATCAGGCGTAGACGTAAACGCTGGCATTACAAATTGCGGCTCTGAGGAGAGTTTCCATAAAGTATTGCAGGTATTTTTATCAGACATTCCCACAAGATCGGAATTCTTAAGGACCGCCTTTGCCGATCGGGACTGGGAGCGCTACTGCACCGAGGCTCATGCCATCAAGAGTTCCTCCCGCATCATCGGCGCCGGGCACCTGTCACAGCTGGCAGAGAGGATGGAACTGGCAGCCGAACAGGGCGATATAAAAACCCTGGAAAAATACCACGAAGAACTGTTGTCCCTCTATGAAAATATCCGGGATATGGATGGTCTTCCCAAAACGGAAGAAAAACCGCCCCTGGATGAAAAGACAAGGCTGGATGCGCTGGAGACCCTGAAAGAATTTATATTCGTCATGGATTCCCAGAATGCAGAATTTGTCATCGAATCCCTCAGGTCGTATAACCTGGATGAAAATCAAAAGAAGAAGCTGGCCCAGTTTGAAAATCTGGTCTTCCATCTGGACTTCGAAAAAGCAGAAACGATGCTGGATGAACTTCTGAAATCAAACGAAAGGTAAGGATGCCCTATGAATTCCATTTTACTGATCCGCG
>JAFZNL010000072.1 GCA_017550925.1 Lachnospiraceae bacterium
GCATGGCTTATGCTACTTATGCTCAATAGAAAATATGTCCTCCGATCTGCTGTCCAACAAGTCCGGGGATCGGGGTTCTAAAGAACAGGCATCCGCCAACCGGCGATGCTCCTGCCATGGCATCCTGGGCTGCCTGATAACAGGAAGCGTTTGCCCCCCTGGCAAGTACCATGGCGAAACGTCCGCTGGCAACCGGCGCAAACTGACGGTTCTGCATCAGCACTTCCAAGACGGTTGAAGGAAATTTCGGACTTCTGACACGATTTAAGATAACTGCGCCTACAGCCACTTTTCCGGTATAACTTTCACCGCCTGCCTCACACTCGATCATGGCCGCCATCAGATCAAGGTCTCCGTTTTCAAATACTACATCCGAAAGATCACGACTGATCATCGTTGCCGCTTCCGTCGAAATAGCAAGTTCTCTTTTATACTGTTCCATCAGCGATTCGATGCTTTCTTCCTTCTCCGCGATCTCCTTCTCATACGCCAGGGCCATCGCCTCCTTTTCAGCGATCTGCTCTGCATATTCATTCATGCTCGCGCTGGCATCGATAACTTCCGAATAAACCTCCATGGCCTTTTTTTCGGATTCTGATGCAAGAATCTTGAGGGTTTCCTGCTGCTCGATCAGATCCTGTTCCTGAACTGCGATCTCTTTTTCGATCCGCCCGTATTCTTCAAGCATACGTTTATCGTATTTGTTGATACTCTCGAAATACTGCGCTTTATTCAAAAAATCAGAGAAACTCCGGGCAGAAAGCAGGATGTCCAGATAAGATTCACTTCCCTGCTCATACATGTATTTGATCCGGCCCTTCATGTTCTGTTTGCGGACCACCTGCTGCTCCTTGGCATCCTTGATCGTATCCGCCGCCTTCTCGATCTCCCTGGTCTTGGTATCTACCAATGCCTCATATTCCAGCATCTGCGCATTCGCCTGCTGCAGCTTGTCATTAACCTGGATCAGATAGGTCTGAATATCCGCCTTTTCCTCCTCCAGATTCTCGATCGCCTCTTCCGTCCGGTCAAGTTTCTTCTCCATATCCTGCTTTTGCGCTCTTTCACTTTCCAGCTGTCTGCCGGTCTGCGCATAAGGAGATTCCGTAAAATATCTGTTAAAAATCTCCGTTGAGGATTCCGCCGGCGTGGTCGGTCCGAGGTTCACCTCCGGGGTAGCTCCCGTATCTCCTGCAGATGCATTGGTCACATCGATACTTGTCACCTCATCAGCCAGGATCATCAGCGCTGAGGACGCCAAAAGGACAGCTGCCAAAGCAGCTGCCGCAATTTTCCTTATGCGATTTACGTACCTGCACTTTCTTTTCATATCTGTCTGTGTCACCGGTCAATCATCGCTCTTAATCTGTTAATATAGAAACAGACTCCCGATTATATATCGGCCGGTTAAACCTTATTCATTACCCCCAGACGTTTCTCACAGATCCAGTTCGATCTTCCTGCCCGCGCGGTGATACTGATAATAGGTTACGCCCGCAGCATCAAACATCTTCTTAGCCGCGATATTGGAAGGTGTTCCGTTATACTTGTCACTGTCATAAACCACGGTTTTGATCCCAGCCTGGATGATCGCTTTTGCGCATTCGTTGCAGGGAAACAGTGATACGTACAGTTTGGTTCCCTCTAAGCTACCTCCCCGATAGTTCAGGATAGCATTCAGCTCGCCATGGGTCACGTAAGGATATTTGGTTTCCAGTTCCTCGCCTTCACGCGCCCAGGGAAAATCTTCATCAGGGCAGCCATTGGGAAATCCGTTATAACCCATAGACAGGATCCTGTTATCCTTACCGACAATGCAGGCTCCCACCTGGGTATTGGGATCCTTGGAACGAAAACCTGAGAGTTTGGAAACCCCCATAAAGTATTCGTCCCAGGAAATATAATCTTCTCTTTTACTCATCTGCAAAAACCTCTATTTGATCAGTAGTTTCCTGACTTCGTATTTTCATACCGGTTCTTACACTGCTTATTACTTCGTTCCGAAGATCCTGTCACCGGCGTCACCGAGACCCGGAACGATGTAGCAGTGCTCATTGAGTTTTTCATCCAGCGCGCCTACATACAAGTCTACATCCGGATGATCCTTTTTCATTCTTTCAATTCCTTCCGGTGCTGCAATGATACACATGAAGTGAATATTCTTGCAGCCACGCTCTTTCAGCATAGTGATAGCTGCGGAAGAAGAACCACCGGTAGCCAGCATGGGATCCACTACGAAGATCTCTCTTTCCTGGCAATCCTCAGGGAGTTTGCAATAGTATTCCACAGGCTCAATGGTTACGGGATCACGGTACAATCCGATATGGCCCACCTTTGCTGCCGGGATCATCTGCAAAATGCCGTCCACCATGCCAAGGCCTGCACGCAGGATCGGAACCACTGCCAATTTCTTACCTTTCAGTTCCTGTACGGTGGTCTTGCAGATAGGCGTTTCGATCTCCACATCTTCCAGGGGAAGATCTCTGGTCGCCTCATAGCAAAGGAGCATTGCAATCTCGCCGATAGTCTGGCGGAAATCCTTTGTGCCCGTATCTTTTCTTCTGATATAACCGATCTTATGACGGATCAGCGGATGATCCATGATAACTACTTTTCCCATGTTGTTTCCCTCCTAATTATCCGTAGTTTTTTAACTCCATATCTTCATAACAGACTTAACACTCTACCAGCTTATCCCTGGCTTTCGGCTCCGCATTTACATACCGGATTACGCTGCTGATCTATTACAAGTTTTTTACTCCGACTACTCTTACTCTTCTTCGATCAGGCGGATCCGCCGCATATGTCTCTCATCACCGGAAAACTCCGTATCTAAAAATGTATCCACGATGGAGATAGCAAGATTCTCTCCGATGATGCCGGCGCCCATGGAAAGCACATTGGCATCATTATGGAGTCTGGTCAGCTGTGCGCTGACGGTATCTGCACAAACAGCACACCGGATCCCTTTTTCCTTGTTTGCTGTCATGGAGATCCCAAGACCTGTGGTACAGATCACGATGCCCTTTTCGCTTTCTCCCGATGCAACAGACTTTGCAACAGCACGTCCGTATACAGGATAATCGCAGGACTTCTTTTCATAGGTTCCGAAATCCTTGTATTCGAGACCTCTTTCCTTCAGGTGAGCGATCACCTTTTCCTTGAGTTCAAAACCGCCATGGTCACTTCCGATCGCAATCATGTTAACCCTCCTTTTCTATCGTACAACCTGTTTTGTATCTTTCGATTCTATCAA
>JAFZNL010000073.1 GCA_017550925.1 Lachnospiraceae bacterium
AAGGAGAGAGGATCCTGTATATCGGTCCGGAGCGTTCCGAGGAGACTATGGAAAAGCTACTGATCGAAAAAGGAAAGGAAGACCTGAAATGGGATAAGCAGATCGACTGCGGCGGAAACCTTTTGATGCCGGGTTTCAAAGATGCCCATACTCATTCAGCCATGGTGTTGTTCCGCTCCTGTGCAGACGATGAACCTCTGGCAGGCTGGCTGGAAAAGAACATCTTCCCGGTGGAAGCCAACATGACCGGAGAGGACTGTTATGAACTGACGCGGCTTTCCGTGCTGGAATACCTGACCAGTGGTGTGACTGCAGTTTTTGATATGTATCTGACACCGGAAACCATCCAGACGGCCTTTACGGATTGCGGCATGCGAAATGTACAGGTTTCCGGCATCAATAACTTCGGACCTGCCATTGAAGTGATGGAAGAGCGTTATCACAAGCTGAACGGCGTCAATGACCTGTCTTCCTATATGCTGGGCGCCCATGCAGAATATACCTGCAGCCTGGAGCTGATGGAACAGATCGCGGATATGGTCCAGAGATTAAAGGCTCCGTTTTTTACCCATAATTCCGAAACTAAGGCAGAAGTAGACGGATGTTTGCAGCGCTACGGCAAAACGCCGACACAGCTTTGGGCATCCCTTGGGGCCTATGACTTTGGCGGTGGCGGATATCATATGTGCTATATGTCCGAAGAGGATTTTGCCATCTGTAAGGAGAAAAAACTCACTGCGGTGACCAATCCGGCATCCAATTTGAAACTGGCCAGCGGTATTGCGCCGATCAACCGGTTTTTGAAGGAAGGTATCCCGGTTGCCATCGGAACGGACGGTGCGGGTTCCAACAACTGTTTGGATATGTTCCGGGAAATGTTCCTGGTAACGGGACTGGCTAAAGTGACGGAAAAAGATGCCGCTGTTGTTGACGGCGTGGATGTTTTGAAGATGGCAACAGTCAACGGCGCGAATGCCATGGGTCTTACGGACAGCGATGTACTGGCGGAAGGCAAGTATGCGGATCTGATCATGATCGATCTGCAGCAACCGAATATGCAGCCCATCCATAACATCCCGAAGAACATCGTATACAGCGGCAGCAAGTCAAACGTCGCGCTGACCATGATCGCAGGTAAGATCCTGTATGATCACGGCAAGTTCAATATCGGCGTGGATCCGGATGAACTCTATGCCAAGGCGGATGGTATCGCACGCAGACTATTCACAAAATAAAAAAAGGCTATATGATAACAAGCGACCGTCCGATCTGCGGCGGTCGTTTGAAAGTAAGTGGATCAAGACATGGAATATATTATTTTATTTGTGGTCCTTTTCCTGATGCTGGTAATTTATTTTGTCAGAAATGTGGTGGAGGAAAAGAATCGAAAAATAGCATTTGAAAAATCCCTGCGGACAGATTTTGGAAAGCATCCGGCAAAGCGCTATCCAGAAGGTAGAATGGAGGCGATGAAACGGCATGCCGGGCGTTATATCCCCAAGGGAAGTGGAGGCAGCGGAAAGCTTTCATTCCCCAAAGGAGCTGCTATTCCGAAGGATCTGAATGAATGGGGGATCTCTGTTTCGTTTGTGGATGAGATCACATGCAACGATCTGGATCTGGACGGTCTTTTTCAAAGAATCGACAGATGCTACAGCGCGGCGGGGGAAGAAACACTTTATCGGATTCTCAGAAATCCTGTATTTGACCAAAAAGAACTGGTAAGGCGTCATGAACTGATCGATTATTTTATGAAAAATGAAGATCAGCGGGTGCAGCTGCAGATGTATTTTGCCATGGTGGGAAAAACCGGTAAGTATTCTGCGCTGGACTATCTGGACAGTGTGACAGATCTTGAGCTGCAAAGTAACCGGCGGCATATAGCAGTGCTTGCCTTTATGGCGGCAGCTGTTGCAATCGCATTTTTCTCACAGGGACTTGGGGTGTTCCTTCTCATCTGCCTGATCATCTATAATTTCCTGACCTATTTCAAGGAAAAAAGGCGCATTGATCCATATATCACTACCTTTGGTTATTTTCTGCGTATTCTGGATGCGGCGAAGGAATTGGAGGACATGGATCTTTCAATCCTTTCGGAGAATACGGAGCGGATCCGAAAGAGCCGGGAGTGTTTCAGGGGATTTGCAAACTTTGCATTCTTCCTGACAGGACAGAATGATGCTTCGGGCAGTCCGGCGGATATTGTACTGGAATACCTTCGGATGGGACTGCATCTGAACCTGATCAAGTTTAATACCATGCTGGAGCAGGTGCAGAAAAATCAGGACGCCATCGAGACCATTCTCTGGGAGATGGGTTATATTGAAGCTATGATCTCTGCAGCAGAGTTTGCAAAAAGCCTGCCGGCGTATTGTTTCGGACAGCTGGAGGAGAGTAGCAGGAAACTGACAGCGCAGGACATCTGCCATCCCCTGATCGATGATCCGGTTTCCAATGATATCAGCCTCGGGAAAAGCCTGCTTTTAACAGGATCGAATGCATCCGGAAAATCCACCTTCTTAAAGACCATCGCTATTGCGCAGATTTTGACACAGACCATCGGGATTGTGCCGGCGAAGGTTTTTCAGACGGACTTTTACAGAGTTTATACATCCATGGCCCTTCGGGATGACCTTTCCGGCGGCAGAAGCTATTTCATTGTAGAGATCGAATCCTTGAAAAGGATCCTGGATGCAGCGGCGGAAAAGGAAAAATATCCTGTCATGTGCTTTATCGATGAAGTCCTGCGGGGTACGAATACAGTGGAAAGAATTGCGGCATCGACCGAGATCCTGTCCGGTCTCGATAACCAGGGCGTTTTCACTTTTGCGGCAACTCATGATATTGAGCTGACATCTCTTTTGGAAGGGCAGTTTACGAACTGTCACTTTACGGAGACAGTCAAAGAAGGAGATGTGCAGTTTTCCTATAAGCTGCAACAGGGCAGGGCACAGAGCCGGAATGCGATCCGACTCCTGGGTCTGATCGGATACGATGAGGAGATAGTGGACCGCGCGACGAAACGAGCAGAGGAATTCATCGAAACCGGCGAGTGGAATTGAAAAATGAAAATCCATGACAGGAATGGAAATACGGAGATATAAAAGACAGATCAAATAACGAGGTACATCATATGAAAGTAACAATTTACACTGACGGCTCGGCCCGTGGCAATCCGGATGGACCGGGAGGATACGGAACCGTTCTGCAATATACGGATCCGAAGGGACAGCTTCATGAAATGGAACTGTCACAGGGCTATGTGCAGACCACCAATAACCGCATGGAATTAATGGCAGCTATTGCCGGTCTGGAAGAACTTAACAGACCTTGTGAAGTAACGCTTTATTCAGATTCACAATATCTGGTCAAAGCCTTTAACGATCATTGGATCGACGGCTGGTTGCAGAGGGGCTGGAAAAACGCGCAGAAGAAACCCGTGAAAAACGTGGATCTGTGGCAGCGGCTTTTGAAAGCAAAAGAGCCCCATCAGGTAACCTTTGTCTGGGTCAAGGGACACGACGGACATCCCGGCAACGAGCGTTGTGACAAGCTGGCAACATCTGCGGCAGATGGAGAGGACCTCATTGTGGATGAGGGATTTAGGCCAGAGGATGTATGATATGAACATCTACGAAAATGTAAAAACCATCCTCGGAGCGATCAACGTCATCTGCTATCTGGTGGGCGCCTATTGCCTGATCCGCTGGATCGTCATGTTCCTGGCAAGGAATCCGGATCTGAAAAAACGCAAAAACCATGCCATCGTCCTGGTCGTTTGTTTTGTGGCGGGCTTTGCAGCGACGGCAGTTCATTTCATGGTGGCGGTGCAACAGTATAGCAAACCATTGGAAGTGAGCGATCTTGATGTGATCGCGGTATCTTCCGAAAGCATAGCAGCAGACGGAGCGCTGAACAAAGAAACGGGAGCAAAGCACGGAAATAAATCCCCACAGCTGACCTTTGATCGCGGAGGAGATATTCCTGTCTACGAGATCCAGATGATCGACCATGATGGAGGGGACTGGCTGCACTGGGATGTGTATCTGCCGGTGGGGGATAAATTTGCTTCCGCGGATGATCCGAAAATCATCCGGATGAATCAGATGATCGATGCATCCCTGCTGGAGATCACGCCGGAGCAGGTGCGTATCAAAGAAGGCGCCTTCGAAACGGCCATGGACGGCTATGTGGGACCCTACCCGCCTTCCGGCACCCACACCTATACTATCTATGTATTCGGTCTGGCAGGAGAAACCAGGAACGGCGTGGCAGTCCTTGATCAAAGCGGTGCGAAGCTGGAGGATGTGATCCAGAGACTGGATGACGGTCTGTATACGGATTATCATAATCTGAAAGCCTGGGGGAAGGTGGAAGGAACCTATAGTGCGGACTGAGGGACTTCACGCTGAAGTTCGTTGTTGAAATCTTTGCCGCTTTGCGGTACACTACATATAGTGTTGTCTGAAGTGAGGGGAGCGTATCTGGTGTCGCAGAAAGAAAGATGAATGAGATCAATGCGGCGGCGGATCCAAAGGAAAAGATATGTCGAAAGAAACCAAGAAACAGATCGTGCGCGATCTATATCTGCTGATCACCATGCTGATGGCCTTTTCTTCGGCTGTCTGGTTGTGGTATTACAATGTCGGCGTAGGCTGGGATAAAGGATATTTCGGTACCAGAACCCTGGCTACGGTCGGCGTGCTGTATTGCATCGTGTATTTTTCTTTTTCCAAAATGTATAAGGCGCACAAGATCGGAGCCTATCACCTGACGGAGTTGTCTTTTTCCCAAATGCTGTCATTTGGCATTGCGGATGTGGCGCTGTACGGATCGGCTTTCTTCTGGTTCCACAATTTTGAGAGGATCCAGGTGCATCTGTTTGTGCTGGCCTTCATGGTACAGGGATTTGTGGTGATTGTTCTGACCTTCTGTATGAACCGCCTGCATGCGCGCTTTGACGAGCCAAGGAAGGTTGCGATTATTTACGGCGAGGAAGGTTATCAGCTTTTATATCAGAAGATGAAGGATTTTTCCTATCGGTACAAGATCCTTGGCTGTATTGAACAAAACACCGATAAGGAAAAACTTTACCGGATCCTTGCGGAGTGCAAGGATGTGTATCTCTATGAGGTGAATGAGGAACTGCGGCAGGAGCTGCTGCTGTATTGCGAGAAAAAAAGAAAGGACATTCATTTTTCCCTTTCCATCGCGGATATCTCATTGCGTGGCTGCGATGTATCCCATTTCTTTGATACACCGTTCCTTCGGAACCGCAAGGCGGATGTGCAGTGGTATTATCCTATCATCAAGCGCTTTTTTGATATTATCTTATCACTGATCGCACTGGTGATCGCATCCCCCTTTATGCTGATCACGGCCATCGCCATCAAGATCGAAGATGGCGGCCATATCTTTTATACACAAAAGAGGCTGACGGCAAAAAATAAAACCTTTTCCATCATCAAGTTCCGCAGTATGAAGGAAAATTCGGAAGATGTAGCAAGGCTGGCCAGCGAGGGCGACGACAGGATCACCAAGGTAGGGCATGTGATCCGGCGTTTCCGGATCGATGAGATCCCGCAGCTTTTTAATATCCTCAAAGGCGATATGTCCATCGTAGGTCCCCGTCCCGAGCGACCGGAGATCGCAAGTGAGTATGAAAAGGAGCTGCCGGAGTTTGCCATGCGGCTGAAGGTTAAGGCCGGGCTTACGGGATATGCACAGGTTTACGGCAAGTACAATACCACGCCACTGGATAAGCTGAAACTGGACCTGATCTATATTTCCCAGCGTTCTGTGATGATGGATCTGCAGATCATGTTCTATACGGTCAAGATTCTGTTTATCCCGGAGAGCACGGAAGGCGTGGCAGAGGGGCAGACAACTGCTCAGAGGGAAATCAGCTGACAAAGCAGGAAAATGCCCCGGTAATCTGGTAAAGGCCTGCTCTGTAACACAGCGGCGATGGAACATCTTGCCAGCATAAAGGGTTTTATGGTACTATAGCAGTAGTGAATCTATCAACAGATCAATGAGGTGAAAAAGTAATGAACAACCTGATCTTATTTGTTAATCAGTTTTTATCTTACATTCTTGTTATGGCCATCATCGTGATTGTCGGCGGTATCGGCTTTGTCATTGGCGTGAAGTGGCGAAAGGCAAAGGATGCAAAAGCTGCATTGGATATGCCACAGGAGGTTTCCGGCGACGAAAAAACACAGATTTCTTGATGATATTTTATTAGGGAAGTATGTATGCCAAGATCTGAAAATCAAAAATTAAAACTGCTCTATTTATTGCAGTTTCTGCAGGAAAGAAGCGATCCCGATCATCCGGTCTCAACGAATGATGTGATCGCTTATCTTGCGTCGAAGGACATTTCCGTGGAACGCAAGACCGTCTATGCGGACATTCAGTCCCTGCAGGATTTCGGATTTGATATTCTGCATGAGAGAGGCAGAGACGGCGGTTATTATCTCGCAGAGCGGGATTTTGAACTGGCGGAATTAAAACTCCTTGTGGATGCTGTGCAGGCATCCCGTTTTATCACGGCGAAAAAAACAAAAGAACTGATCGGAAAACTGACCAAGCTTGCTTCCTCCCATGAAGCAGGGCAGCTGAAGCGCCAGGTCTATGTGGACCGGATCAAAAATGAAAATGAAAGCATCTATTATTCCGTGGACGAGATCCATCACGCCCTGCAGGAGAATAAGCAGATTGCTTTCTATTATTTTGAATGGGGCACGGATAAAGTCATGCATCCCCGTAGGGACGGCAAGCGTTATCAGGTCAGTCCCTATTATCTGATCTGGAAGGATGAACTTTATTACCTGGTGGCCTATGATGCGGAAAGCAGCATGACCAAGTATTACCGGGTGGATAAAATGAAGGACCTGACCCTGGTTCCTGAAATGCGGCTGGGGCAGGAAGTTACCGGAAAAGAGAACCCTGCGATGATCGCAGGCAGAGTCTTTTCCATGTTTTCCGGAAAAGAGGAAACTGTGCATCTGGAGTTTCCGAAGGAAATGATCGGTGTTGTGATCGATCGATTCGGAAAAGGCATTTCGGTCCGGCCGACGGAAGAGGACGGGATTTATAAAACCCATGTGACGGTGGATGTATCCCCGCAGTTTTACGGCTGGCTCTCCGGTCTGTCCGGCAAGGTCAGGCTGACCGGTCCGAATGAGATCGTGAAGGCATATCTGGAGTATCTGCAGGGGCTCCTGGGACTTTATCAGCAGGACTGAAATAAGAAGAGATATAGCTGAAAAAAGGTGGTCAATTCTGCCAAGAAGGATTGCCTTTTTTTGTGCATAATTTATAAGAGGATATCGTTGACAGTGCACAATATGTTCGATATACTGTTATGTGCACCACTAAATGTAGTACACAGGTTACGATTCACGGTCGTGCATAAACAGTAAAGATTTTGCAAGCTTGCTTGCTGAAAATATTTACTGTTTATGTACGCTGCGAAGCAGGAACCGCAAATTCATGAACAGTTGTAGCACGAAGTGCGGAGAGCCTGCGAAGCAGGCGAAACTGTGAATGATTTGTGGTTACCGTGACCGGATATAATCAAGTGGGTAGGATTGCGAGAGCACGAAGTGCGGAGCAATCCGTTAAATCATAACAAAGTTAATACATATTCAATACATACTCAATACATAAGTTACAATCGCAAGGGAGGCATATATATGGCGGTAATCTCAGAAAAAGACAGGTTTACGCAGGAAGTGGATGGTTTTGATTACGGCGCAGCATTCAAACCGAAAAAAGACGTCAAAGTGATCAAAAAAGACGGCAGTCTTGAAGCGTTCAATGTACAGAAAGTCATTGATGCTGTCGGCAAATCCGCTTACAGGGCGCTGACCAAATTTACCACAGATGAGAAGAAACACATCTGTCAGTATGTGGTAGATAAGGTGGATGAATTGGAGGATGAGAAGATCCCCATTCCCATCATGCACAATATCGTAGAATCTGCCTTAGAGGATGTGAAGCCCATCGTGGCAAAGTCCTACCGCGATTACCGCAATTACAAGCAGGACTTTGTTAAGATGATGGATGATGTCTATAAAAAGAGCCAGTCCATCATGTATGTGGGAGATAAGGAGAATGCCAATACGGACTCAGCCCTTGTGTCCACCAAGAGAAGCCTGATCTTTAACCAGTTCAATAAGGAACTGTATCAGAAGTTCTTCATGACCACCGAGGAGATCCAGGCCTGCCGCGACGGCTACATCTATGTCCATGATATGTCTGCCCGCAGGGATACCATGAATTGCTGCCTCTTCAATGTGGCTCATGTGCTGTCCGGCGGCTTTGAGATGGGTAATATCTGGTATAATGAGCCGAAGACCTTAGATGTGGCTTTTGACGTTATCGGCGATATCGTGCTTTCCGCAGCATCCCAGCAGTACGGCGGATTTACCGTGCCTGAAGTGGACAAGATCCTGGAGCCCTATGCGGAAAAATCCTACAACAGAAATATTGAAAAATATATGCGCCTTGGCATCGACCGGGAAACCGCGGAAGCAGAATCCTGGGCAGATGTGGTCAAAGAATTTGAACAGGGCTTCCAGGGCTGGGAGTATAAGTTTAATACCGTGGCATCTTCCCGCGGTGATTATCCTTTCATTACCGTGACCGCAGGCCTTGGTACCAGCCGTTTTGCAAAGCAGGCGACCATTTCCATGCTGAATGTCCGCCGCAAAGGCCAGGGCAAGAAGGACCATAAGAAACCGGTATTATTCCCGAAGATCGTATTCCTATATGATGAGAATCTCCACGGACCGGGAAAAGAGTTAGAGGATGTATTCGAGGCAGGAGCAGAGTGCTCGGCTAAGACCATGTATCCCGACTGGCTGTCCTTAACGGGCAAGGGTTATATCGCAAGCATGTACAAGCAGTACGGCAGAGTGATCTCTCCCATGGGCTGCCGTGCATTTTTGTCCCCCTGGTATGAAAGAGGCGGCATGAATCCGGCAGATGAGGATGACAAGCCTGTATTCGTAGGCCGTTTCAATGTGGGCGCGGTTTCCCTGCATCTGCCCATGATCCTGGCCAAGTCAAGACAGGAAAGCAAGGACTTTTATGAGGTGCTGGATTATTATCTGAACTTGATCAGGCAGCTTCATATCCGTACCTATGCATATTTAGGCGAGATGCGTGCATCTACCAATCCGCTGGCATATTGCGAAGGCGGCTTCTTAGGCGGACATCTCCAGCTCCATGACAAGATCAAACCGATCCTGAAATCTGCAACGGCTTCTTTCGGTATCACCGCATTTAACGAACTGCAGGAACTTTACAATGGCAAGTCCTTAGTTGAGGATGGACAGTTTGCCTTGGAAGTGCTGGAGCATATCAATGAAAAGGTAAAACAGTTCAAGGAAGAGGACGGACATCTCTATGCGATCTACGGAACGCCGGCAGAGAACCTTTGCGGCCTGCAGGTAAAACAGTTCCGTGCAAAATACGGTATTGTGGAAGGGGTTTCCGACAGAGAGTATGTATCCAATAGCTTCCATTGCCATGTAACAGAGGATATCACCCCCATTGAGAAGCAGGATACGGAATACCGTTTCTGGGAGCTTTGCAACGGTGGTAAGATCCAGTATGTGAAATATCCCATTGACTATAACCTGGAAGCCATCAAGACACTGATTCGTAGAGCAATGGAAATGGGCTTCTATGAAGGTGTGAACATGTCCCTGGCTTACTGCGACGACTGTGGTCATCAGGAGCTTGAGATGGATGTCTGCCCGAAGTGCGGCAGCCGCAACCTTACCAAGATCGACCGTATGAACGGTTATCTGGCGTACTCCCGTGTGCACGGTGACACCAGACTCTCGGATGCGAAAATGGCAGAGATCGCGGAAAGAAAGAGCATGTAAAGGTGGCTGATTGATGGGGGATAGTTCGGATTTCCAGGAATTCTATGAGCTGGTAAAGAATTGGACAATAAAGGATCATTATACACCGCAATATAGGTCGGAAGTCATCTGGGATATGCTGTTATCGGAATTTGTACCGGCGCTGATCTGTTATAAAGAAGAGGGCGAGAAGGGCAGGGTTGGCAGTTATAGGCTGATCGCAAAGGAGTTTCCCATCAGTACGCAAATGGACAAGAAAGATGTTTCGAAGGTAAGTCTGTCCAATGCAAAGATCGATTATCTGGTGGAAAATGAAGAAAAGAAATGTATCTATATTGTCGAATTAAAAACGACAAATGCCAGTTTTGACCACAAGCAGTTTGCCAGATATGTCGAATATATAAATAATGGTCCGAAATCCCTGGCATTTATGTGGGAGTTCTATTACAGGGTTTTAGATAAGAATCTAAAACCATTGTATTTTGAAGGACGACCGGAGAAGTGCGACGAGGATCGTTATCTGACACATGTTAAATATTTGCAGCAGGTATCTGAGATCACGGAGTGCAGGTATCAATCAAAAGATCATGTGACGAATGCTTTTTCAAAGTTCGCAGAAGATCGCTCAGATTCAAATTGGCATGTGAAAGTCGTTTATATCAGTTTCTATGAAATAGACGATATAGCAAAATATAACAAGGACTCCAGGAACACCGAGCAAGTGATCAACATAGTCCTGAATGATCTTAATGACTCCGAAAAGAGCAGCAAATTTTCTCGGCTCATAGAAAATCATAAAAATGCTGAGGATTACGATAGTGCTATCGGGTGCAGCAAAGTTGAAATGACGAAAGCCTGGCTAAGTGTATGGTGCATCATCAGCGAAATGATGAGGTATGATAAAGACTACGGGTTAAAAGATTTAAGTAACTAATTTGGAAGTGGAAGGATAGTTGTAATGCGATACCATAACATTACTCACGACGATATGTTAAACGGCGACGGCCTGCGCGTTGTCCTCTGGGTAGCGGGCTGCGCACATTGCTGTAAGGGTTGTCAGAATCCCGTGACCTGGGATCCCAACGGCGGACTGGAATTTGACGATGCTGCAAAGGCTGAGCTTTTTGCCCAGCTGGATAAAGACTATATCTCCGGGATCACTTTCTCCGGCGGAGACCCGCTTCATCCGGCTAACCGCGTGGGTGTTCGCGACCTGATGAAGGAAATCCGGGATAAGTATCCGAATAAGACTATCTGGCTTTATACCGGCGATGTCTGGGAACATATCCTGCATTACTCTTTAATGCAGCATGTGGATGTGCTGGTGGACGGCGAATTTGAGATTGAAAAAAGAGACCCTAAGCTGCTTTGGAAGGGATCTTCCAATCAGCGCGTTATTGATGTAAAGGCAACACTTGCAAAAACCGATCCGAAGGTTCCCGTGCTCTGGTGCGGGGATTATGACCGGCATCCGAATATGTAGGCTGTGTCAGAAAGAAAGAAGGGTAGCGAAACAGACTCATGGATCACGCAGCCGAATATAAAAAAGCAAACGAATACTCACTGAAATGCATGCGGGTGACGTTTATCGTTATGACCATCGCCTGGGTGCTCAATGTTCTCCATATCTTTATCATCGATCAGAATATCATGAACCATGCCTTTATCGGTACCATCTGTTTTATCGCTATGGGCTATCTGGTGCGTTTCGCCGTCGGGTTTGAAAAAGTACTTGCCAACTATCTGATGCTCCTTTTATTTGTTGGCATGATCACTCTGGCGAACGTGCATATGTCTTACCATGGAACACTTTTCATGCTGTTCCCCATGGTCTGCTCCATTCTCTATAATCAAAACAGATATGTGACCTACACATTCATCCTGACCTGCGCCGGCTTTTTGATCTCAGTGCTGGGCGGTTATATGGTGGGTCTTTGCGATGCGAATATGCTGATCCTGACAACGAGCACGGCTGCCAATGAAACGCAGCGCCTTCTGACGGATAATTTTGCCATCAATTCTGATTATTTCGGACTTGTTCTGTTTTACGTGGTGCCCCGGTGCATGGCGTTGATGGGCTTTACGTCGGTCATCAATTATCTGAAAAACAGCATCCAGGAAAAAACCCTTAGGGAGCAGGAGATTCTGCAGATGGCGGAGACGGAGCGCCTGGCCAATCAGGCAAAGAGCCATTTCCTGGCACAGATGTCCCATGAGATCAGAACCCCCAGTAATGCGGTATTGGGCATGAATGAGATGATCCTGCATAAGACCAGGGATGATGAGATCTTAGAGTATGCGGGCAGTATCAAAAAGGCCGGAAAAGCCC
>JAFZNL010000074.1 GCA_017550925.1 Lachnospiraceae bacterium
AATACAAATGATCTGGCATTGAATCCACCTTAATTGTTATATCTCCGCTTGTGTTATATATAGGTAATCCCCAGTTAGGTCTGCCGTCACCACCATTATAATTGTTTAGCTCACTAGAACTTGGTGCAAGCTGAAAACACATAAAAGTATTGCCATATTCAGATGTTGTAGTTACGCTTTCTATCGTAATAGTAATCTGCATGGAGTCCGTTATCTTGATTTCATACTCCACACCATCAACAGTAACCTTCATCCACTCATCTGTATGGAATGCCTGATGTGCAGTTACCTTCCATTCTCCGTGTCTATTAGATGCAGAAAAAAGACTTGCATCACTGACTCTTACAGAAGATACTTCTCCTGAAAGTCCAATATGATCAAGTATGTCAGAAAGCGGTATGGTCGTATCGCCGTTCATGACATATTGTTTTTCTCCATACGTAAATTCTACCGTATAGGAAGAATTGTTCGCTGCTGCCAGCGACCTGCACGGAAACAGTGCGATCATCATCGCCACTGTTAATGCAATATAAAACAACCACTTCCAAAGCCTGTCATTTCTCATTTTACCCATTTTTGCCTCCCATCTAATCCCTGACAACAGTACAAAAAAACCGCCCGACAAGAGGATATTTCTATCCTCTTATCAGACGGCTATCCATCTGCAATATATTTCCTCGCCCGAAAAACACCCCAACGGAAAATCGCTGGCGCTTTTAACCCGTTGCATTGCATTGCATTGCGTTGCTAAAGCGTATCCTACCATATACATTCCTGCCAAATCATCTTCTCAATTTCCCCTCTCAATGTGACTTGATGCATCTTATCCCTTCATTATCCCCATAAATTCGTCATATTCAAACATACAGAGATATTTTTCATATCCTCCTGACCATCGGCTAACATATCACGAATATTCGCGACAAATAGATTCATAACTGTTTTCGCTTTTCCATAGCCTTTAACATAAGCGCCTTTAATTCTTGTGGATCTGTTACTCTTTTTGCAATCCTCTCATTCCGTTTTTCGATAGGTGCATTGTCTGCCTTTTCCATAGCAGCAACGTATTCTTCTATCGCCTTTGGATTATTAAGATACATATTATATATATCGGCTTTTCACCGTTTTTCTTTCTATGATTTTATCAAATTTCACATCTTTTCACAAGGAAAAACCATAAAAGAAAAATCCCCTGCAAGAAGAATCGTACCTTTTGCAGGGGAATTGTATTTCGTATCGGTTTTTTCGATCGTCTCAGATCTCTTTGATCCTGCTGATGGCTTTGCAGGTATTTTCGTAGGTTCCGAAAGCGGTAAGTCTGAAGTATCCTTCGCCGGAGGGTCCGAAGCCGCACCCCGGTGTGCCCACAACGCCTGCTTCCTTCAGGAGTTTGTCGAAGAACTTCCAGCTGCTGATTCCCTGCGGGGTCTTCAGCCAGATATAGGGTGCGTCCACGCCGCCGAATACCTCGTAGCCCGCGTCTTTCATGCCGGCAAGGATGGTGGCTGCATTTTTCTTATAGTAAGCTACCTGCTCTTTCAGCTGCGTCTTTCCTGCCTCGCTGTATACCGCCTCGCCGGCTTTCTGGACGATATAGGGGGCGCCGTTGAATTTGGTGCCGTGTCTTCTGGCCCAGAGGCTGTGAAGATGCGTATCGCCGCAGGTTAAGTCCTTCGGAACCACCGTGAATCCGAGGCGCAATCCCGTAAAGCCCGCATTTTTGGAAAAAGAGCGGATCTCGATGGCACAGGCTTTCGCACCGTCACATTCATAGATGGAATGGGGCACGTTTTCGCTGCTGATATAAGCCTCATAAGCAGCATCAAAAATGATCACCGAGCCGTTTTCGTTTGCGTAGTCCACCCACTTTTGCAGCTCTGACTTTTCCAGGGTAGTGCCGGTGGGGTTGTTAGGGTAGCAAAGGTAGATGATGTCTGCCTTCTCATTCGGTAATTCCGGGACAAAGCCGTTTTCCGCCGTGCAGGGCATGTAGACCACTTTGGACCAGGTGCCTTTTGCACTGTCATAGTCACCGGTACGGCCTGCCATAACATTGGAGTCCACATAGACCGGATAGACGGGATCGCAGACAGCGATGATATTTTCTTTTCCGAAGATCTCCTGGATGTTGCCGGAATCGGACTTGGCGCCATCGGAAACAAAAATCTCGTCCGCTTCGATTTCGCAGCCTCTTGCCTTGTAATCCTGCCGGCTGATCACAGATCGCAGGAACTCGTAGCCAAGGTCCGGTGCATAGCCGTGGAAGGTATCAGCGTTTCCCATTTCATCCACTGCCTTGTGAAGCGCCTGTATGATAGCCGGCGCGATGGGCTGTGTTACGTCGCCGATGCCAAGGCGGATCAGCTCCTTGTCGGGATTCGCCTCTTTGTAGGCTGCCACTTTTTTGGCGATGTCGGAGAAGAGATAACTTCCCGGCAGTTTCAAGTAGTCTTCGTTGATGGTAAACATTTCTTCCTCCTTATTATTCCCTATTCATATTCGCCCGTGAACACGGTGACCCCCGGACCGGTCATATAGATCACATTCTTTCCGCGGTCCCACTCGATATCGATCTTGCCGCCGAGGACTTCCACAGTGACTTTGTTATCGGTCTTTCCGTTTAAAATGCAGGCAACTGCGGTAGCGCAGCACCCGGTGCCGCAGGCCAGGGTTTCGCCGCTGCCCCGCTCCCAGACACGCATTTTCACATAGCCCTTGTCGATCACCTGAACGAATTCTGTATTGATGCGGTTCGGAAAGGCCTGATGGTTTTCAAACTTCGGTCCGATGCTTTCAATGGGAAGGCCGGCCGTATCATCGATAAATACCACAGCGTGGGGATTTCCCATGGATACGCAGGTGACCTGATAGGTCTTGCCGTCCACTTCAATGGGCGCATCGACGACGGACGCTGCAGCATCCACGTAAAAGTATGCCGGGGATACCGGGACTTTTTCTGCCTCTAAAATCGGTGAACCCATATCCACCCGAAGGGTCTTTGCCTTGCCGTCCTCTTCTTCTACGACAGTCAGATGTTTGATGGCGCCAAAACTCTCCACGGTAAATTCCTTGCCGTCTGTCATGCCGTGGTCGTAAACATATTTTCCAACGCAGCGGATCCCGTTGCCGCACATTTCGGCACGGCTGCCGTCCCCGTTATACATCTCCATTTCAAAATCAGCGATCTTGGACGGGTTGATGAAGATAATGCCGTCAGATCCCACACCAAAGTGCCGGTCGCTGATGCGGCGGGCAAGGGCGGGTTTTTCTTCGCTTGCTATTTTTTCTTCAAAGCCGTTAACGTAGACGTAATCATTGCCACAGCCTTGCATGGTTGTAAATGTCATAGTTGGCTGCGAGTGGCGCCGCCTCCATAGTATCTATTTTATATTCCTAGCGCATCGCCAGGATCATCTGTGCCATTTCGACAAACGATGTGCTGGCGTCCATGCTCCGTTTCTGGATATAGCGGTGCGCCTCTTTTTCGCTCATGTTGTTGCGGCTCATCAGAAGGGCTTTTGCTTCATTGATCAGGGCCTCTTCCTGGGGGCTGCGTTTCTTGGGCACGGCCTTCTTTTTACGGCGCTCTAAAGTAAGGCCTCCCATCATCAGTTCCACCGTGCCCACCAGGTCGTGTACCTGGAAGGGCATCTGCAGTGACACGATATCCTCATCACTGCGTTCGGCAAGCACTCTTCCCGAGGCAAGCAGCAGCAGTTTAAAGTCACCCGGCAGATTTTCTGCCAACTCCGAATAGATCATATCGGGCAGTTTATAACCGCTGATGACCAGACCCATCTCCATAAAGTCCGCATTGGAGATAGCCTGCGCCCCTGAGGAGACCGCGACGATTTCCGAAAAGCCATTTTGCACCAGAAGATTTTTAATTGTCTTCGCATCCTGCAGCTTTGGCAGGGCAACAATAATTCCTGGCATATTAGTACCTGTTCAGATAGTTCTCCAGTTCCCACGCAGTCACTTGCTTTGTATATTCAGCCGCTTCTGCCTTCTTGGCAGCGATATATTTTGCTGCACAGCTTTCGCCCAGGACTTCCTTTACCAGGGCGTCTTTTTCCATCTCATCAATTGCTTCATTCAAAGAGCCGGGCAGATGGGAAACATCCACCTTGTGTCCCTTGATGGGCATAGTCTTTTTCTCAATGCCTTCTAAGCCTGCTGTCAGGATCGCAGCGATAGCCAGATAAGGATTTGCCGCAGAGTCGGGGCTGCGAAGTTCCACGCTGCCGCCGGCGGCCGGCACACGGATCAGGGGACTTTCCACAGTCACGTCTTCAAAGTCCACGCTGGTAGGTGCATCAAATCCGGGAAGCAGTCTCTTATAAGAATTGACGATGGGGTTGGTCAGGGCGCAGATCCCGCGGATATGCTCTAAGATACCACCGATAAAGTAATATCCAATCTCAGATAAGCCCTTTTCGTCATTCGCATCTTCAAATGCATTTTCCCATCCTTCATCAGGGTGAGCTTTAAGTGCATGCCGCTGCCGCTCTCGCCGGTCTTGGGTTTGGGCATGAAGGTAGCATGCAGTCCGTGGCGTTTTGCAATGGTCCGCACCACCATCTTGAAGGTCATGATATTATCCGCTGCCTCTAAGGCCTCCGCTGCTGCAAAGTCTACCTCATGCTGCGCCGGCGCCAGTTCGTGATGGGAAGCGATCACATCAAAGCCCATCTCCTCTAAGGTCAGCACGATATCACGTCTTGCATTTTCACCCAGATCCAGCGGGCCTAAGTCAAGGTAGCCTGCCTGCTCATGGGACAGGGTGGTGGGCAGTCCGTTTTCATCGGTGTGGAATAAGAAGAATTCGCATTCCGGCTCCACCATCAGGGAAAAGCCTTTCTCTTTTGCCTTCTCAATGGCTTTTTTCAAAATGAACCTGGGATCATCGGAGAAGGGCTGTCCGTCTCTGGTATGGACGTCGCAGATCAGCCTTGCTACTTTTCCGTGCTGGGGACGCCAGGGAAAGATGGCAAAAGTCGCCGGATCCGGGTACAGGAACATATCCGCCCTTTCAATGGCGGAAAAGCCGCTGATGGAGTATCCGTCAAACATGAAGGAGTTATCCAGCGCCTTGGGCAGACGCGAAGATGTGATCGCCATGTTTTTCAGATTTCCCAGAAGGTCCGTAAACTGGAGCCTGATAAATTCCACGTCCTGGTTTTTCACTTCTTCTGTTACCATTTCTTTTGTCATCTTCGTTTTCCTTTCTGTCATTGATCATCCGTTTTCATACCGGATTAACACTACTCTCTATATTTTTTACGCTGATACAAAGAAAGGGCGCTTCTATCCCGTAAGATGAACGCCCTTGTTCCAAACTTCTATCATTGTACACTGTTGTCATTCATTTCGCAAGAGTAAATTTTTATGTCGGAAGGAAGTCCATGATCTCTCCATCATCTGCGCTGTCGCCTGCGCTCTTATAGATTGCTGAAATACCTTCCGCCAAATCCTTGCACTCTGAAATGACCGCTTTGTTATTCTGTTCGATGTAAGTTTTATTCCCGTCCTTTGCCGCCTGCTCAAGTCCCTTTGCCTTTTCGGAGAAAGGCATGTGGCCGATCATCTTGGAAGTAGATTTCAGGGCGTGGACCACGATCCTGTAATTATCCAGGTCTCCCTGCTCGCAGTAGGACAGCATGCTCTTGCATTTTTCATCTGCCTCTTCCACAAACTGCAACAACAGTGTTTTATAAAATTCCACATCCCCGGCGCTGTATTTCAGGCCCATATCCGTATCGATACCGAGGGCACCAAGTCGCTCAAAGTCCGTGACTTTTTCCGCCTGCTGCTGACGTTTTTCCTCTGCCTCTTTCTGACTTGGTCCGCCCTGGACCAGATTGGCCCGGACTGCATGCCGGTCTTCTCCGTAAGTGATCTTGGAAACAGGGAGCACCCTTTTCAGCACACGCTCAAGTTCCACCAATTCGACAGGCTTGCTGACGAAACCGTCAAATCCCTCCGCCAGGAACATTTCTTTCGCCGTGCTGACTGCATTGGCAGTGAGTGCCACAAGAGGAATATCCATCCTCTTACGGCTGCCGCCGCCACGGATATGTTTCATTGCCTCCACGCCGTCCATACCGGGCATCATGTGGTCCATAAAGACGATATCAAATTCCCGCTCCCTGCAAAGGTCGATGGATTCCTGCCCGGAGGCTGCGGTTGTTACGATCATGCCATAACGACCGAAGATATTCCTTGCCACCACAAGGTTCATGGGTTCGTCATCCACAACAAGGGCACGGACGCCTTCGCAGTACATGGTTTCGCGAACCTGCTCCGGTCCGCCTTTTTCCATATTCAAAATCGTCACTACCGGGAAACAATAGAAAGGTTTTTCCATGATCCTGGCCCTGGAGTTTTGTGGCAGCCGGAAATTGCCGTCAGCCACCACGACCACCATCATATCGCCGGCCAGGGGTTCTACCATCTCAGCCACCGTTTCATACTCTTCCTCACCCACAAACAAGTGGGTCAGTGTTGTGGAATCCAGCAGCTTTTTCAGATCCTTTGCGTTATCCACGCGGTGCATCTGGACACCGAGACCTTTGACGATGTTGCGCACCATGATATTATAGTATTCACGCACGCTGGGGTTTTCAAATTTATCAAAATGCAGATAAGCGCCAAGGCAAAGCCGCGCCTGCTTTCTGACAGACATGCAACTGGACGGATCCACCACCTTCTGTGGCAGGCTGACCCTGACCGTCGTGCCTTTTGATACATCGCTTTCGATCATCATAAAGCCGCCGAGGGCCGATACAAAACCACATACAATAGACATGCCGATACCAAGGCCGCCGCCCTGTCTTGCCCTGCCGGAGTCCACCTGATAGAAGCGCTCGGTGACGCGCTCCACCTCTTCCGGCGTCATGCCGATACCGGTATCCGTCACCTCGATCATGAGGTTTACGCCATAGTCCTGTTCCTCAGAGGCGATGCGCACATACACGCCGCCTTCTCTGGTATACTTCAGGCCGTTCATGATCAGGTGTTTTAAGATCTTCCGCAGTTTGGATACATCTGAATTCATCATGGCCGGAATCGACGGATCCACATCAATGACCAGTTCAATATCCGGCTCCTTATAAACCCGCAGTTCCGTCACCAGGTCATTGAGGACGGAAGAGAGGATATAGTCCTCATAGTTATTCGCCAGTTTATCCCTGTCAATCTCAGAGTAATCCAGAATGTCGCTGATCTGCTCTGCCACCCTGCGGCCGGCATGCTGTACGGCGCCGAGTTTATCCAGCATCACCGGATCCTGCTCTCCCTCGATGCAGATACCAGTCAGACCGATAACCGCATTAATAGGCGTACGGATCTCATGGGAGACGTTTGCCAGAAAATCATTGAGCCGTTCCGTTGCATCCGTCAGATTCTCAATCTCTGTGTCGGACCGGCGGATCACCGCTTCCCATTTTCCAATGATCCATCTGGAGATAATGGCGATCACCGTAATGACCACACAGTGCAGAGCAGCCCTTGTAATAACCAGGCTGTCAAAAGTGTCACCATCCGTATACATGGTGACCAGCCCGTAGCCCATGGTGATATAATACACGATCTGGAAAAATGTGATCAGATGTTTCATTCCCGTGATGGTGATCAGGATCATCAGCACTGCTGTCACCGCCACAAGGTCAAAGGTACTGGTCTTATGACTGCCATAGAAGAACAGGGAAAAAACGATCATGGCAGAATAGATCCAGATCCTGGCAACCGAATTCAGGGAATCCCGGATATGCAAAGCCCAGCACATCACAACGCCGCCGGCTACGATCACCAGCGGCCAGTGTTCCCAGCCAAGCAATAATGACTCAGCGATCAGAATCACTGAGAATACAGTAAACGTCAGCAGAATGGTCAGATGTGAGGCTTCAAAAAGCTCATCTCCGTGTTCCCATTGCTTCATAGACACCCCCCGGAATCAATAACAGCTTACTCGTCCAGCAGCCTTTCCACCATCTCATGCAGCGCTGCTGCACTGTTAAAGTTAGCCGGTACCAGCTCTGCAGGCGAGATCACGATCCCGTACTCATCCTCAAGGGCTGCTACCAAAGAAATGATGGCAAAAGAATCCAAAATATTATCATCTACCAAGGCTTCTTCATTTGCCACATCTTCTCCCGGCAGGATCTCTTCCAAAATTTCAATGATTCGTTCCATAACAGACTCCTTTTTTGTTTTCATAGATAATTTGATTTTACATGGTTTAAGTGCCGTGTGCAATAGGATTTTCGCCTTTTTCCCCAAACGTACGCGCGACGCCCACCTCTTTACGAAATGGACGCCGCGCGCTTCTACATTTGGGTATCTTATGAAAGGATTAAGCTTAATTATTTGGCCTTTTTGAACTTATATGTTGCTTTCTTCAGGCCTGCTGCCTTAAACATCTTTACAACCTTGTTGAAACGTGTTTTGTTTGCAGCGTAGATATAGACTTTGGTCTTCTTGTTGTTGCTCTTCTTTGCAAAGCAATTCTTCTTAACGCTCTTGATCTTGTTGCCGTTGACTTTCAGGACTTTCAGCTTCTTATTCTTTGCAAAAGACTTTGCCTTGAAGGTCTTGATCTGTGCCTTGGAAGCATCCACGGTCTCCAGATTTGTTGCGCCTGTCAGTGCATTGGCAGGAAGGGTGGTGATGTTCTTGCCAAGTACCAGTTTCTTCAGATTGTTTGCCTTTGCATAAGCTTTGGATGCCAGAGCCGTTACCTTCACAGTCTGTCCGTCAACGATGCCCGTTGCGGGAACTGTGGAGGTTTTCTTTTTCAGCTCTGCTGCGGACGGTGCAAACTCTGCCGTATCCTTGCCGGTTACAGTGATGGTGCCCTGCTTGGTTACCTGGGTCTCGCCAACTTCCGCAACGCCGTCATGGTCGGAAAGGCTGCCGTCTGCATCCTTGGTAGAACCGGTCACTACAGGGGTGGAAGGCTTCGGATCCTCTTTACTCTCATCCTTCTTACCATCCTTATTCTCCTCGATGGGAATCGTGATAGGCGTTTCTGCTTTCTTCTTTAATTCTGCGTAAGTTTCATTTGCAGCGGTAAGTACTTTATACTCATCTTTGAGCAGTGCCTTCTGATCGTCTGTCAGTGTCTCATATGCCTGGCTTGCAGCATCGATCTTTGCTTTGCTCTCATCTGTAAATGCAACCGTTCCGATCGCATTGATCAGTGCTTTTACTGCGTCAGCTGCAGCCTTGTCTTCTGCTGCTTTTTTCAGTGCTGCATAGGTCTTCTTTGCATCGGCAAGAACCGCATATTCTTCATCCGTGATCACCTTCTGCTGATCCAGGGTCAGTGCTTCATAAGCATCGTCTGCTGCGTCGATCTTTGCTTTGCTCTCATCATTGAGCGTCACCGTTCCAATGGCTGCGATGAGCTGGTTCACCTGGCCTGCTGCTTCCTGATCTGCCGTTTCCTGTTCAGGTGTCTTTGCCTCACCTACTTCTACCAGTTCAATATCATCGATATAAACTTCGTGTTTCTCAGTGATCCTTGTGCCGCCGATGGAACCCATGGTGATATTAAATCTGGTGGCATTGTCTGTTTCGTTCGTCATGGTAAACTCTTTCGAGATGGTCTGCCATGCTGTCGTCAGATCGATGGGTGTATCCGTACCGCTGTAATTTGTCCAGTTTCCTTCGAACTGCTGAAGGGAATACTTGATCTGGCGCTCTATGGATGATTTTGCCTTGAAGGATACCTTGTAGGTTTTTCCTTTCTCGAGTTTTATACCATCCTGATTCAGCTGGATATACCAGTCATTGGCTGCATCGTCAGCACCGGTATCATTGACCGTCATGACAAAGGTGGACGGATTGTTGATATTGTCTACCACATAAGATGCAAGATTATTATTGTAAATATACGGTGTGTAACCTGCTAGACCTGCCTTGAAAGAACCGTTCTTGAGCAGCAGTGCTTCACAGAGCATCACATTGTCAAGATAGTAGGTTCCAGGCTTGCTGAAGGTGATCTCCACCCAGGCATCTTTGCTTTCCACATTCTCCCTCATCAGCAGATCCTTTGCAAAATGCTGACTGGTCTTTGAAAGCTGCGGCTCAAATTTCCTGTCACTTACGATGACTGTCATCGCATCTGCATCGGAACCTTCTTCCATATAGGCATCAAAACCGATCTCATATTCTCCGGCAATGATCCTGGGCAGGTCAGCCTGTCTGAGGGTAATCGGCGAATCCTGAACCGTAACTTTCAGTTGCTTTCCGCCGTCTTTGATCACACGGATGTTTTCAGCATCCTTTTCATCAAACTCCCAATAACCGAGTCTCTTGTTACCCTGGTCAAATCCGCCGTTGTAGATATAATTGCCATCCGCCCTGACGGTCTTCTCCTCAGGTTTGACAACTGCTTCACCGGACTTAACGATCACTTTTACATTGGAGATATAAACTGCTGCCGTAGATCCCTGGTTACCGAGGTTGAATTCCAGGCTTCCGTTGGGATCTGTCTTTTCCTCCATGGTAAAGGTATGTGTATATGTTTTCTTTGTTGTTGTGAGCTCCTGGGTTGTATCTTTAAAGTATCTTGTCCATCCCCTGTCAGGACCTTCAATATCAACAACGATGGTTCTTGCCTCGTCTGCATAAGCATCATAGGAAATCTCATATTCGCAGTCCTTATACATCGGAATGCCGGTCTGCTTGAGCTGAACGCTGTGATTCTGGCTGCCTGCTGCTGCAGGAGTGATCTTGACCTGATTATTTTCTACTTTCCAGGTAGAGCCTGCGCCATCATCTTCCAGATGGAGTTCAAAATTGTCGCCCTCAGCATCAGCTGCCTTGAGTTCCTTGGAAAAGTCTCCGTTTACGACGTAATTACCCTGCGCATCCGGCTGTCTGTAAACCACCTCATGTACAGGTGCTTCTGCCTCCTCTTCCTGTGCCTCGTAAACTGCCTTGTCTTTCTGGTATACGCGTACATAATCTACATAGTAGGACTGATCTTCCTGACCTGCGATCAT
>JAFZNL010000008.1 GCA_017550925.1 Lachnospiraceae bacterium
AGGATTTTGCATAACTGAGCGGCGAAGATCCATATAGTAAGGGATCCCGAACCGTCCAAGCTCATAAGATAACAGATTGCCGTAACCTTCTAAGTCCCCCGTCTCAATGGCAATCTGACGGTACTCGTAGCCCTGCCGGATCAGTTCATTGATCCTTCTGCAGCACCACTGCACTTCGTCCCGGGCACTGGCTGCCTCATAAATCCGGATGCCCTCCGCTGCCTTTTTATATGTCCGTCCGCCGCCACGCAGGAGATTTTGCTCCAGAAATGCCATGCTGTCATGTTCCTGATATCTGACCGCATTGTCCTGTGGCAGGCGAACCTCCGGAAGTACACTGACCTTCAAATCCCCGGCAAGGCGGATCAATTTCTCATAGCTCTTATGGGTCAGGGTGAAAAGCTTTTCATCCTTCTTTTGTCCGAGGCATAGTGTCACGGACACCTTTCGGCAGCATAATAAAAGCTGACGGATGACTTTGTCCTGCACCGGCGTAAATCCGGTAAAATTATCAAACAGAACCGTGCTGCCGGCAAGCAGGTCAGACTTTGGTATCATCCGCGCCAGTTCACTGAGGGCCTCCTCCGTGGTAATGTACTTATCCCGGATATAATCTGAAAACCCTTTATAAAGCAGGCGCAGATCAGCAAGTTTCTGGTTCAGATAACCACGGTCTTTGCTGGCATTGATCATCGCCTCTAAGTCGCCGTCGGAAATATCATACTGATAAAACTCAGAGATCTGGCTCTTGACCTCATGGACATAACCCGGACGTTTCATCCTGCCTTTCAAAAAGGTCAGCTGCTGCTCCATGGACAGCGCTACCCTCCGCAGGATCAGGTTTTTCCCAGTATCATCGAGAACTGCACGGTTGCCGCTCCCTACCTCATCGCCGATGCGGTAACACAGGCGCGAGAAACTGAGTACCTCAATATTCATAATGCCGCCTGCGGGATGCAGACGGCATATTTCTCTTGTTGTACTCATGGAAAACTGATCCGGCACGATGATGATATAATGCCGGTCCGGATATTGGATCGCTTCCTCTATCACGGATTGATAGGCATAAGTGCTTTTTCCGCTGCCGGATGGTCCGGCAATGATCTGAAGACTCATACGCTCTCCTTTATTCTTCGGATTTTTAACTCTCTATTCGAAGACCTTCTTAATGCTGTCGTAGTGCAGGAAAATCCCTTCCCCGGCGAAGGCTGCGATCTCTTCCACAGTCGCGAAACGAAATCCCTGTGCCTCGGCTGTCTGAAGATGGACATCTGCCTCCGTAAATTCCCCGATGAAACGGTAGATATCTACGAAGTAGTTATCTTTCTCCTCAGGGTTCTCCCTCTTGTAGGAAAAGGCGTAGCCGCCGTCCCAGCCTGAAACATCCAGTCCGGTCTCTTCCCGTACCTCACGCAGCACTGCCTCGCGGGAGGTCTCTCCTGCCAGCACACCGCCGCCGGTAACCTCCCACCAGCCGGGCGCCCAGGATTTGGTCTCCACCCGCTGGGTGATCAGGTACTTTCCATCGGATGCCCTCTGCAGGACCCCCAGCACCGTCAGGTGATAATCACCGGGCTTCATGTTCCAGTCATTACGGACCATGGTCCGCCCGGTAAGCTGCTTGTTTTCGTCGTAAATATCCCAGTATTCCATGTTCATTCCTATCTTGCTACAGTTATCATCCAGATGCCGTCTGCGACTTAAGTCCTGCTGCAAATCCTCTGATGGGATATCATCATCCGAAAACTCTATGATTTTAGTTTAATGAAAACACGTCCAAAAAACTTCCCATTAAACAATGCCATCGAAAAATCAGGTCATAGACCGCTAGCATCTGTATTTTATCTAGTATTGTATGTAAGCCAGATCTTTTAATCTTACTTTTTCTCTTCCGGTCTCTTCTCCAGGGGATTCATATCCAGTCCGCGGTTCCTGTCGCCCTGCAGGTCTTTGCCGAATTCATAATCGTTGCCCGGCAGGATCGCGTTGAGGATGATGCCAAGGATTGCTGCGATGGAAAGTGCAGTCAGCGTAATGCTTGCGCCGCCGACGTTAAAGGTCAGGCCGTCTGAGAAACCAAGTCCGCTGACCAGGATCACCGCTGCGATGATCAGGTTACGGGATTTGGTAAAGTCTACTTTGTTCTCCACTACGTTACGAACGCCGATGGCTGAGATCATACCGTAAAGCATGAAGCTGACACCGCCGATGATCGCGGAAGGAAGGGAACCGATGATGGCTGCCACCTTCGGGAAGAAGCTCAGTACGACTGCAAAAATCGCTGCCAGGCGGATCACGCGGGGATCATATACTTTGGAAAGCTCCAGCACGCCGGTGTTCTCGCCGTATGTCGTGTTTGCAGGACCGCCTACCAGTGCGGAGAAAGAAGTGGCAAGACCGTCGCCGATCAGGGTCCTGTGAAGGCCGGGATCTTCGATGAAGTTGCTGCCCACGGTTGCGGAAATGGCGGAGATATCACCGATATGCTCCATCATGGTTGCGATGGCGATGGGTGCCATAACCAGGATGGCCGTGATATCAAATTTGCAAAGGATGAAAGGCGGCAGGCCCACTACCGATGAAGATGCAACGGATGCAAAATCCAGGATCGCGCTGCCGTCAGGATTGGTCATACCGCAGAAATGCATGATCAGCGCTACCACATAGGAGATCACAACGCCCATCAGGATGGGGATGATGCGGAACATGCCTTTTCCCCAGATGTTGAATACGATGATCACTGCCAGTGCGATAAAGGCCAGCAGCCAGTTTGCTGATGCGTTGGAAACTGCAGACGGTGCAAGGGAAAGACCGATGCAGATGATGATGGGGCTGGTCACTGCAGGAGGCAGGAAGCGCATTACTTTGGCTACGCCTACCAGTTTGATGATCAGTGCCAGTACCAGATACAGAAGACCTGCAACCACGATACCGCCGCAGGCGTAAGGAAGTTTTTCCCCCATGGTCATGTCGGCGTAGATGCCGGTGTCAAGCGCTGCCACCGTAGCAAAACCGCCGAGGAACGCGAAAGACGATCCCAAAAATGCCGGTACCTTGAATTTGGAACAAACGTGGAAAAACAGCGTTCCCAGTCCGGCGCAGATCAGGGTTACCTGAATGCTCAGCCCTTCTCCTTCAAAAAAACCGTTCACCAGGATGGGCACCAGAATGGTGGCTCCGAACATGGCAAACATGTGTTGCAGCCCGAGCAGCAGCATCTTGGGAATGCCCAGCGCTCGCGCGTCGTAGATACCTTTCTTTTCTTCCATAATTCCCTCCTAATTTGGCAGTAGTATAATTCCGTATTTTCATACCGGAATTTTCTACTCTTCTGTGTTGACTCACAACGTCTATAGTATAGCAAAAAAGGAGGGAAGCCGCAACAAAGAATCTAACACTTTTTCGCCAGGCTGAGCACCCTTGCATAGGCGATCAATGTCAATATCCCATAAAAGATGCACGCCGAAATGATAGTCGTAAAAGCGCCTGCAAACTTTGCCAAAATGACACTGCCCACCAGCCAGATACAACTCAGGATCATGTTCGGGAACATATATACCACCACGGCCGCACCCTGCTTGACCACTTCCACTTCATTCTGCCATTCCAGCTTCAAAAAACGCAGGCCGCACTGGCATCCGAAGGTGGCGGAAAACAGGCACAGGATGATACCCAGCAAGATCTGACAGATAGTCATGCCGAAGCTTACCCGGGCACTGATGCACATGCAGACCGTTGCAAACAACTGCGCCGGAATGGAGATATAGAGATTCGCCAGGATCTTTCCGTGATAGATCTGCTGCGGCGTCAGGGGCGATGATTTGATGATCCAGTAGTTTTTTCCTTCCAGGGAAGGTGAACTGCAGGTCAGCGCCATCATACCTGTGAGGAAATAAGCAACAAAGGGGATCGCCGGCGCCATCATCTCCGTCGTCAGGGGCGCTCCCTGGGTGACCATGGAAACCATTTTATCCAGCCCCACAACGAGGGAAACCGCACCTGCCACAATAGCAAAGATATACCCTATACTCATGTTGACAAGATAAACCGTAGATCCGAAGAATCGGTGCATCTCTTTGTTCGCGATTGCAACAACCTTGCTCCTTTTGCGCTGCTTCGTCATCTTGAAGGCATGACCGGAAACGCCCACCTTCATCTTGCTGTTGATCTTTTTATAGGACCGGGAATACAGGTAAAAAACGCCCTCAAATAACAGGAGGGAAACACCAATGAGCAGCATCATGCCGGATATCCTTGTCTGCACGATACTCTCCTCAAACCATGCCAGGGGAAGGTATATTTTTCCCACCTTATCTGTAAAATCAGACATGCCTGTCATGATATCGGCTACTTCTGTTGTCCGGAAGAGTTTTTCAAAAAAGAACCGTGAGCAGATAGAAAGGATCACCACGGCAAAACTAAGGACCGTCTGCACCAGTTTCCAGTGCTTGAAAGCCACCCCTATCCTGGCGATAACAAAGCCCAAAAGGCTGGCCAGCAGCATGGGGATCAGCGGCAGGAAAAATGACAGCACGCACCAGATCGGATAAATATACCATGCAGGACGCACAAAAATACCGTAGGATACCAGCATGGAAAATGCGATGGACAGATGCCAGGGCAGACTTTTGATATACATATACAAAAACTTGCCGCCCACGATCTCCTTTTCCGTAAAGGGAAGTGCCATCAGCATTTCATATTCGGTAAAGCCGAACAGATAACTGTTGGTTTTGATGATGGTCATGATAAAGGCCAGCACCGCGATCACAAGTGCCGTCATGGCCGGTATCTTATCTCCCAGGCCATATGCGCCGTAGCCGATGGCTGTGAGGATGCAATAACCGATGAGCATCGCATATAAAACCGTCATACCCA
>JAFZNL010000009.1 GCA_017550925.1 Lachnospiraceae bacterium
AAATTGACCGTGCAGCCGGTGTATTCCTGGCGCTCCAAAATACCAATGACAGTTTCGGTGCACCAATGATACGGATCTGCGGATTCCGGATTGGGAGTCTTGATACGCTCATGCTCAAAGTATAACATTTGAGGTGTCCCAAAAAACGGACTTGGTTTTGAGATGTTCCCTGTCAAGAGAAACTGAATCATGATCTCAAATCGAAAAAGCTATATTTAGTAGTTGTACAAACAATCATTATCCCAAATTATATAATCAGAAAACATCAAAAATGCAAAACAGAATAAATCAAAAACGCAAAATACATGTTGACCTAACTACTGCCATAGCCTATAATGTAAATAAAAGAATCTCTCGTGGAGGTTTCATCATGGAATACTTGCCAAGAGTTGTTGACGATGAACTTGATTTACGCCTTGATGCATTTGGGGCAACGTTGATTGTCGGGCCAAAGTGGTGCGGAAAAACTACAACAGGTGAGCAAAAAGCGAAAAGTATTTTGCGGATGCAGGATCCTGACAAGAGAGAAGGTTACCTGGCAACAGCCAGTACCAAACCCTCTCTGCTTTTACGCGGCGAAAACCCGCGATTGATCGATGAGTGGCAAGTGGCTCCTGTTTTATGGGACGCAGTGCGTACTGCTGTAGACCAGCGGCAAGAGGAAGGGTTATTCATCCTCACGGGATCGACCTCCGTAGACAACAGCAAAATCATGCATTCCGGTACGGGCAGAATCTCTCGCATGAAAATGTATCCTATGAGCTTATTTGAATCGAGAGAATCGAACGGTGGAATATCATTAAAAGCAATGTTCAGCGATCCCAACTTGGATATTGATGGTGTTACATCGGCGCTGTCAATCGAAGAGCTGATCTTTTCCGCTTGCCGCGGCGGGTGGCCTGCTGCATTACGCAGGAAAAGTGATTTAGCAAAGCTGATGATTGCAAAGGATTATCTCAATAACATCTGCGAATCAGACGTTTCTACGGTCGATGGCGTACAGAGAAATCCTGTCTGGACAAATATGATCCTCCGCTCTTATGCGCGTAATGTATCCACACTTGCGAAGAAAACAAATATCTTCAAAGATGTTTCCTCAAATGCTGACAGTATGACTGCTGCCACAATGGATAGCTATCTAAACGCATTGGAAAAGCTATTTGTGATTGAGGATATCGATGCGTGGTGCCCTGCAATTCGTTCTGCAACGACGATCCGGTCCGGAAAGAAGCGTGAGTTCACGGATCCTTCCATTGCAGTAGCGGCAATGGGCTTGACACCCGATTATTTGCAGACAGACCTTAGAACTTTCGGTTTTATCTTTGAATGCCTTTGTATCCGAGATCTTAAAGTATATTCCCAGGCGCTTGGCGGAAAGATTTCCTATTATCATGATCGTTATGATCTGGAAGCAGATGCTGTTCTTCATTTGGACGATGGGCGGTATGCATTGATTGAGTTCAAGCTGGGTAGCAGAGAGATTGAAGATGGTGCAAATCATCTCCTCCAACTCAGGCAGCTTATTAAAAAATACAATGAAAAGGAAACTCAGGTCCCCTTGCGAGAGCCGGACCTGCTCATGGTCATTACCGGCGGAGAAATGGCTTATACCCGTGAAGACGGGGTGAAGATCGTCCCGATCGGAACGCTGCGGGATTGACCACCCAGGCACTTTCATAATAAATATCACGAGGTGAATTCTCATGGGTGCGAAAGAAGCAAAAGCTCGAATAAAGATAAATAGGCTGCTGGAAGAAGCAGGCTGGCGGTTCTTTGATGATGAGAATGGCCCGGCTAACATTCAGGTTGAAGCAAATGTGAAAATCACCAAGAGGCAGATCGACGAATTCGGTGAGAATTTTGAAAAAGTAAAGAATGGATTTGTAGATTTTCTGCTTTTGGATGAGAAAGGCAAGCCGTTTATCGTCCTCGAAGCGAAATCTGAGGATCATGATCCTCTGGTGGGAAAAGAGCAGGCAAGGAAGTATGCCAAGTCGCAGTTTGTTAAGTATGTCATTCTTTCAAACGGCAATATTCACTACTTCTGGAACATCTACAAGGGAAATCCCCAGGTCATTGTCTCTTTTCCATCCTGCGAAAGCGTTAAGGACAGCAAAGCTCTGAACGCTGATCCCACCCGGCTTTATAGCGAAGAGATAACGGAGGATTATATCGCCGTCGTGCGTGAGCCTCGTTATGCTGAGTCTCCAGAATATCAAAATCCTGATACCCGTGCTCAATTTCTGAAAGACCGTGGCCTTCGTATGCTGCGTAAATATCAGGTGAACGCCCTGCAGGCTCTGCAGGAGTCTGCCAAAGCAGGCAATCAGCGTTTTCTGTTTGAGATGGCGACCGGTACAGGAAAAACCTTGACTTCTGCGGCTGTAATTCGTCTATTTCTCCGAAGCGGCTGCGCCAATCGGGTTCTC
>JAFZNL010000010.1 GCA_017550925.1 Lachnospiraceae bacterium
CCACTTGGCATAAAATGTTTTGTTTCCGGTTGTTCCCCTTTCGATGGTGGCGGGAGCGGGAGTTTGGAATGTCGCATCAGTAAACCAGCCTGCAAATTCATAGCCGCTTCTGGTGGGGTCAACCAACTTGAAGGCTGAATTGGGGGTATATGTTGTGAGATTGTCAGAATCGTTTGTTCCCCCGTTGAGTTCGTAGGTGATGGTATATTCTTCAGAATTCAATTTCACATCTTTGGATCCGATGCCGTAAATTTTGAAATGAACTACAGTGCCGTTTTTGCCCTGTACTTTGAACTTGATCGAGGCTACACTGGCAGTGATCTCTTCAGTGGTTAGCGTTGTTTTTCCCCAGGATGGTATCTGAAATTTACTCCAGGGAAAAGATACCACCTTAGGTACTCCGTCTTTTGTTGAAGAGAGATTAACACACGGATTGGCATAACCGATGTGGGTATCTAAACTCTCTCCCAAACCAAGTTCAATGGTTGCAGGGGCATCACACTCATAGGCAATGGACAGGCCGCCCCAGCCCGAAACATCGGCCACAACTGCCTTTTCACTACTATCCACACCAACAACATTGAAACCGACCATAACAAATGGGTCATAATCAAGCTCACCCTTGTCAAGTTTTATCGTACCGCCGATACCGCCAACCTTCTTGACATCTTCATCGCTGATGGGATCTCCTGCTTCGGTCGGATGGGAGCTTTCCCATATCAGCTCTGATTTGCCGCCATCAGCATGGTCGTTTGCAGACCACCATTGACCTTCAGTTCCGTTACCCATGCCGGTTTCTACCTTTGCCACGCCCTTTGAGCCTAACCAAAGAAATTCTGTTGATGATGCCATAGCAGGCAGCGGCAGGGCGGTGAAAACCATTGTAGCTGCCAGCGCAAAGGATGTTATGCATTTTGTAAAGGTTCTGCTTTTTTTCTTCATGACCGTGATACATCTCCTTTCATGATCCTATTCCGATTTTACATGATATACTGATTGAGCCATAATCAGATCAGCATTATTGTATCAACAACCGGGCTTAATTACAATCATAACCGGAAAAATCTTCTTTATTATTTGTGCAAAGGTTATCTGAGTGTTGACTGCTGCGGAGCATTATACTGTTGAAACCCTGCTGATATTAGTATAGAATCGCCCTAAGGAGGTTTTGCCAAATCTTCGGTTTTTTACTGGGATGGATCAATATACAGAGTATTTGAGGTCAGTAGAATGAATTTGAGATATGCAATTTTATCAGATATACATGGTAATCAACCGGCATTATTGAAGGTCATAGAGGATGCAGGGAAAAGAGGGATCGATCATTTTATCATAGCGGGAGATTATTGTATCAGTGGCGCCTGGCCTGATGAATGCATAGCGACGATCATGGATTTGCCGGGGAAAGTCGTCATTCGTGGAAATGAAGAACGGTATCTGGAAAATCTGATCGGAAAAGATCAGGCAGCGTGGACGGATGGCCAGATGCAAATCTCCTATTGGAGTTATCGAAACATTCGGCCGGATCATTTGGAGTATCTGTTAAGTTTACCCCAGACCGCAGAATTTGCGTATGGAAAAACAAAGGTTCATGTAACGCATTCTTCGGATCAATTTCTTGGAGAATATGAGTTCCCGCAGTTTGGTCCTGCGGTCCTTGCCGGGAGATATGCCGACTGCGTCGTAACGAAAGAACGGCTGAGCCGGGATTTACAAGAGCTGCTGGATCAGGATCCGGTTTTCGCAGCGAAAGTAAATACGCTTGAGGATGGCGTATATATTTTCGGTCATAGTCATGTGCAGTGGAGTTACAAAGTCAGCGGCAGAAATGTTTTGCTGGTGAATCCGGGATCCTGCGGGCTGCCGCTTGATGCGATTGAAGAGAGCATTCCATATTCCATCCTGACAATATCGGAGGATGGAGAAACCGGGATTGAAGAAATCCGAATCCCTTTTTCGAAGAGAGACTATGTAAAGAAGCTGAGACAGACATCACAGTATGAACAGGCAGCTGTATGGAGTAAGGTGATCACATTTGAACTGCTGACGGCAAGAGAACATATGACATTTTTCCTCAGGTTCGCTGAGCAGTATGCAAATCAGAAGGGCGATGATCGCAGGCCATTTTCGATGGAAACATGGGAAGAGGCATATGAGATTTGGGTGAGCAACCAGGCAGAAACGGTGATTCGACTGGCAGACAAAGAAGATATCGCTGCCTTGCAGCAATTATACTATGAACTGGAACAAGATGCGGTCAGATTCCAGCCGGAACATTTTGTGCATGGAAATCGGGATGCGTTATTTTTCGAGGGGATTTTTCAGAGTGACACTCAGGATATCATTGTTGCAGAGCAAAATGGAAAGATTGTCGGCTTTGCCCATGTTATGATCTTAGAGCAAAAAAGAGTTCCCTGTTTAAAACCGGAGAGAGTGATTTATTTACAGGATTTGGATGTTTCAGAGGAGTTGCGAAGCCAGGGAATAGGAACAAGGCTGATCGAAGCCTGTAAGGTTTATGGAAAAGAAAGAGAAGCGGATTTTATGCGGACACAGGTTTTTCCGCAAAACACAAGGGGCATGAAGTTTTATGAGAAAGCCGGGTTTTCGGAAAAAATGAAAACCATTGAAACTTATCTGTGAAGCGCATAGCACGGAGTAATATAGGTCTTTGCGGAGGACCTGTCTAGCCGATCTCCTCTTCAAAAAAGGAAATGAGTGCATTGATATTTTCATCGGAGTGTTCGATCTGCCGGGAATACAGATAGATGGCCTGCTCCATGGTTAGATCCGTGGCCGCAAACATCAGCATGATCCAGCGAACGCTCCAGATGGCGATCATGCATCTTGCGTAGATCTGACCGTCATAGACACTGCCGCAAAGGTAGGTATAAAGGAAGGATAAAAATACTTTTTCAAAGACAGTTTGTATTTGAATGCTCGACGGCTCCGTTGCTTCTTTCCAGGCATCGGAGCTGCTTCCTTTTTTCATAAAGTATTCTTTTATACTGCGAGTTGTATTAGGCCAGTCCTCTTCAAGCGCTTCTAACCCTGCCAAAAAAGTCAAACTCTCCATGGCATAGGAAAAATCCAGCGGGATACCCGTTGCATTCAGGTGCTCAATTTCCTCCAAGGGGATATCAACGGCATTGTCGAAACTATCTGCCTTATCTAATCTTTCACAGGTCTTGCCGATCAGGTCGATGTCTCCGAAATCGTAGCTGTATTGCATATCAATGGCAGCGGCGCCAATCATGGACAGGCGCTCCTGAAACGGAAGCTCTCTTCTTTTTATACAGGCTGCCATTTTTTCTCTGGCATATTCAAGTTCATCAAGCAGGAAAAGGTCGCAGTCGCTGTATTCCTCGGGATCGTCTGATCTTTCATCCTCTTCCTCGGTAAAGCCATATTCATAATCGGGATCAAGCAGCATTCTCGCAACCTCGGGACAGGAGAGGGTCAGTGTTTCTTCCCGAAGATCCAAAAAGTCTTCCTCATGACGGGGATAGAGACGGCAGGTATCGCAAAGATAGTCCTCCCCTAAGTTCTTTTGCAGATCGCAAAGACCGTCATTTCGCAGCATGGCACATCTGCCGGCGGTCTGCCGAAAGCACTTTTCTCCCTGATCGACGCCGTTTTGAAGCGTAGGGGCAAAATCTCCGGTGGTATCTTTGTATTTGCCAAGGCTGCTCTCATCGATGACGATCTGCCAGCCGATACAGCAGCTTTTGGGGCACTGATCTGCGATGCAGACAAAGTCATCAAAACCGTTTTGTTTTCTGATCAGCATGATAATCCCTTCTTTTCTCTCACAATTTGCTTGCATTCTATCACAGAAAAGCGTAGGATACAAATGTTGCGACAGCATCTGCTGTAATGCGAAATAAAGAGAGGGGGGAAAACATAAAGAAAGGTCAGGAAAATGATGGATCCAAAGGAAACACAACAAGTCGAAAAAGTCGAAACAGTCGAACAAGTCGAAAAAACCGAAAAGACTATCCCTCAAAACAATTCTCAAACATCTCAGACATCCCAAAAACCGCAAAAGGCGAAAAAGGAAAAAAAGCCCAGCTGGTCTCAACGCAAAAGAGAACGGAAGGCGCGCTGGAAACAGCAAAAGAATGATATGTATGCGCAGAGAAAAGAGCGCTATAAAGATGCGCCCTTTTTTACCAAGCTGTTTTGCGTTTATGCCAGAAGACACTGGGGGCTGGTGCTGATCCTGTTTGTGCTTTTAATGCTCAAGCAGGTTTGGAATGCCAATAAGGATGATATTAAGCTGATGGTAAAAGGAATGTATTTTGCCACCATGCGTGAATCTTCCATTGGAGATATGTTAGTTTCTGAATATCCTACGGATGAAGAAGGGACCAAATACGTGGATTCTTTGCCTAAGGTGGACAAGGATGATACCTGGACGATCTGTGTTTATATGATCGGTTCCAACCTGGAAGACTGCGATGAAAATGATCTGTCGGATTATATGTATTACGTCTCTGACAAGCTGAAATCAGAGAACAAGCAGGCGATGCGTGCGAAACTTCTGGATGAGAACGTAACACGCTTTGATGAAGAACTAGGCAAAAACGGCCTGGAGCTTCCGGCTTATCTGTCGAAGATCAATATTCCCATGGAAACGGATGCAAGCAGTCAGGCGTCCGGTGGTAATGAGAGAGCCATGACCACGGGATCGGCTTCTGCCGATATCGGTCAGATGACCTCGGAAAAATGGTCTGACAATATCCAGATCGTCATTCAGCCCGGTGGTGCCACCAGATGGGGCAATGAGATGATCAACCCCAACCGTACCCAAAGATTTTTGTACAAGAACGGTGTCATTAAGGAAATCGAGGATCTGGCATATCAGCCGGCGTCCGATCCGGATACGCTGTCTGATTTCCTGGCCTATTGCAAGGATAATTATCCTGCAGACCATCAGATGCTGATCCTTTGGGATCACGGTTCAGGTGCGTTTGGATATGGACATGACTCCATCACCAATGATTCCTTTGACTTAGCAGAGATCAGAAGCGCCCTGTCCAAGGTATACACCCCGAATATCGATGATCCTGCCTTTGATATCATCGGCTTTGATGCCTGCCTGATGTCATCCATCGAGGTGACACATGCACTTTACGGATTTGCAGATTATTATGCGGTGTCAGAAGAGACAATGCCTGCCGACGGATGGGATTATCAGCCCTGGCTGAAGGCCATGAGCGAAGATCCGACCCTTTCCCCGGCCAAGATCGCCAGCCTGATCGCAGATGCCAATGTAAATCTGTATATCAGGGAAAATGCAACGCTGAAGATCACCGGAAACGCCTGGAATACAACCTTTGCCGCAATCGATGCCAGGGCAGCGGAGGAATTGTATGAAGCATACGGGGAACTGACAAAGGCACAGCTGATGGATGCAACCAAGGATATTTCCGTCATGGCCAAGATCGGACAAAGCTGTGATGACGTGGAACGAATGGCCAGTGACGCCTATAATGTATTCAATACGGTAGATCTGGGTAATTACGTAAAACAGTTGAAAAATGATTATCCACAGGAATGTGAGAAGATCGAAAAACTGATCGAGAAAACAGTCATTTATCGCAGGGAAAACGGCATCATGGACGAGACAAACGGAATTTCCGTTTATGTGCCCGGAACCGTAAACGACTTCAGCGGATTATACTATTTCCTGAATTATGTCTATGATATCTGTGACCAGGACAGTACCAAAGCGCTCTATTATTATAAGGTTGCCGGATGCCTGAATGATGAGATGGCAAAATATGTGGAGTCCATCGGATGCGAAAAACCGAAGACACTGGATGTTTCCATCTTTAGGGACTTTTCCAAAGCAGATCCGGCCGTGGACCAGTCTGGATTTACGATCCAGGTTAAGGATGATGTGAAACAACAGACACAGGATGTCCAGTTAGAGATCGCTTACTATGACGAAAGTTTTGACTGTGTGATCAATTATGGTGCTGACAACTGTGCAAGTATTGATGAGACCGGCAAGATCCGCTGTGACTTTGACGGAAAATGGATCTGCCTCGACGGACAGCCCCTTGCAGTGGAACTGATCTCCACCAGGGAAAACGGCGCAGATTATCGTTCCAGGATCCTGTATAACGATAAAGATGCATGGCTGATGTTCAGTTATGATAAAGAAACG
>JAFZNL010000075.1 GCA_017550925.1 Lachnospiraceae bacterium
AAGAGCAAGGAGCGGATCGCCGAGTTAGAAGATAAGGTAAAACGCCAGCTGGCTGAATTCGAGAACTTCCGAAATCGGACGGAAAAAGAAAAGGCCCAGATGTACGACATGGGAGCAAAGAGCGTACTAGAGAAGATCCTGCCGGTGATCGATAACTTCGAAAGAGGACTGGCAACGGTGCCGGAAGAAGATGCGGGGGGCGCTTTTGCGGAAGGCATGAACATGATCTACAAGCAGCTTTTAAGCGAGCTTGAGAAAATCGGTGTAACGCCCATCGAGGCCGTGGGCAAAGAATTTGATCCAAATCTCCACAATGCGGTGATGCAGATGGAGAGCGAGGAATATGAAAGCGGAATTGTGGCGCAGGAAATGCAGAAAGGCTATATGTACCGCGATACCGTGATCCGGCACAGCATGGTTGCCGTCGTGCCGTAGCATAAAACAAAAATGTACAAAAATGGATTTTTAATAGACAGGAGGAAATCATCATGAGCAAAATTATCGGAATCGACCTTGGAACAACAAACAGCTGCGTAGCAGTTATGGAAGGTGGAAAGCCCACCGTCATCGCCAACACAGAAGGCGCAAGAACAACACCCTCTGTTGTGGCTTTTACCAAAAACGGAGAAAGACTTGTCGGTGAGCCGGCAAAGCGTCAGGCAGTGACCAATGCTGATAACACGATCGCTTCCATCAAGCGTGATATGGGTACTGACAGGGGCCGCACCATCGACGGCAAGAAATATTCACCCCAGCAGATCTCCGCTATGATCCTGCAGAAACTGAAAGCAGACGCTGAGAGCTACCTGGGTGAAAAAGTAACACAGGCAGTTATCACGGTTCCTGCATATTTCAACGATGCACAGCGTCAGGCAACCAAAGATGCCGGCAAGATCGCAGGCCTGGAAGTAGAGCGTATCATCAACGAGCCTACCGCAGCAGCACTGGCTTACGGACTGGATAACGAAAAAGAGCAGAAGATCATGGTATACGACCTTGGCGGCGGTACCTTTGATGTATCCATCATTGAGATCGGCGACGGCGTTATCGAAGTACTGGCAACCAACGGTGATACCCACCTTGGCGGTGATGACTTCGACCAAAAGATCATCGACTGGATGGTAGCTGAGTTTAAGGCTGCAAACGGCGTGGATCTGTCCCAGGACAAGATGGCGCTGCAGAGACTGAAAGAAGCAGCTGAGAAGGCAAAGAAAGAGCTTTCCAGCGCAACAACGACAAATATCAACCTGCCTTTCATCAGCATGAATGCAAGCGGACCGCTTCACTTTGATATGAACCTGACCCGCGCAAAATTCGATGAGCTGACTTCCGACCTGGTAGAGAGAACCGCAGTTCCGGTACAGAATGCAATGAGAGATGCAGGCCTGACCAATGCAGATCTCGGACAGGTACTTTTGGTAGGTGGTTCCACCCGTGTTCCTGCCGTACAGGAGAAGGTAAAACAGCTCACCGGTAAAGAGCCTTCCAAGTCCCTGAACCCGGATGAGTGCGTGGCACTCGGCGCTTCCGTACAGGGTGGTAAGCTTTCCGGCGAAGCAGGAACCAATGATATCCTTCTTCTGGATGTTACTCCGCTTTCACTGGCTATCGAGACCATGGGCGGCGTTGCTACCAGACTGATCGAGAGAAATACCACGATCCCCACCAAGAAGAGCCAGATCTTCTCAACGGCAGCAGATAACCAGAGCGCAGTTGATATCAACGTGGTACAGGGTGAGCGTCAGTTCGCAAGGGATAACAAGTCCCTCGGACAGTTCCGTCTGGACGGCATCGCTCCGGCACCCCGTGGCATCCCTCAGATCGAGGTTACCTTCGATATCGATGCAAACGGTATCGTAAATGTATCCGCTAAGGACCTTGGTACCGGCAAAGAGCAGCACATCACCATTACCGCAGGCTCTAACATGTCTGATGATGATATCGAAAGAGCAGTCAAGGAAGCTGCTGAATATGAGGCACAGGATAAGGCCCGTAAGGAAGCCGTTGATGCAAGAAACGATGCAGATGCATTTGTATTCCAGACAGAAAAGGCTATGAAGGAAGTGGGCGACAAGCTTTCCGACAGCGAGAAGGCACCGGTTGAGGCAGACTTAAATGACCTGAAGGCTTTCCTTGACAGCACGAAGGATCAGGAACTTTCCGCAGATCAGGTTAGCGAGCTGAAAGCTAAGACAGAAAAACTGACCAACAGCGCACAGCAGCTCTTCACCAAGATGTATGAGCAGGCAGGCGGCGCAGCAGGTGCGGCAGGCGCACAGGGCGCAGGTCCTGACATGAGCGGTTTTGCAGGTGCAGGTCCTGATATGGGCGGCTTTGCAGGCAATGCAGGCGGTGCAAGCAGCAGCTCCGATGACAGCGGAGACGGCGATGTGGTTGACGGTGACTACAGAGAAGTATAAAAATCGGAAAGCAGGACTTGACGGTAATTGCCGCCGGGTGCGAACGATAGAATGAAAAAGGCTAGGAAACTGCCCTCCCCACCGGGGAGGGTGTCTCCAGTATAAAAACAAATAAGAAATCAAGAGGTACCAACATGGCAGATCAGAAACGGGACTACTATGAAGTCCTGGGAGTGGAAAAAAACGCCGATGACGCAACCATCAAAAAAGCATACAGACAGCTTGCGAAAAAATACCATCCGGATATGAACCCGGGCGATGCTGAGGCGGAAAAGAAATTCAAGGAAGCCGGTGAGGCCTATGCAGTCCTTTCCGATCCGGATAAGAGGAAACAGTATGACCAGTATGGCCACGCAGCCTTCGAACCCGGCGGCGGAGCTTATGGCGGATTTGATTTCGGCAGCATGGATTTTGCAGATATTTTCGGTGATATCTTTGGCGATCTTTTCGGCAGTGGCGGCGGCAGGAGACGCAGCAGTAACGGTGGTCCCATGAAAGGCGCCAATATCCGTACCTCTGTCCGGATCACTTTTGAAGAGGCAGTATTCGGATGTGAGAAGGAACTGGATCTGAACTTAAAGGATCCCTGCCCGACCTGTGGCGGCAGCGGCGCAAAGCCCGGCACCAGCAAGATCACATGTTCTAAATGTGGCGGAAAAGGCCAGGTTGTCTATACCACCCAGTCTTTCTTCGGCACCATGCGGAATGTCCAGTCCTGTCCGGATTGTAACGGAACGGGTCAGATCATTAAGGAAAAATGTACGAACTGTAACGGTCAGGGCTTTGTAAACAGCAGAAAGAAAATTTCCGTATCCATTCCTGCAGGTATCGATTCCGGCCAAAGCATCCGGATCCGTGAAAAAGGCGAGCCGGGAGCAGCCGGCGGACCGAGAGGAGACCTGCTGGTGGAAGTCATCGTGGCAAGACATCCCATTTTCCAGAGACAGGATACCAATATCTATTCCACCGTTCCGGTTTCCTTTGCAGTGGCAGCTCTGGGCGGTGAGATCATGATCGATACCGTGGACGGCAAAGTAGCCTATACCGTAAAACCGGGTACCCAGACAGACACCAGAGTCCGCCTGAAAGGCAAAGGCGTACCGTCACTTCGTTCTGCAAATGTCAGGGGCGATCACTATGTGACCCTTGTTTTGCAGGTGCCTGAGAAACTGCCCAATGAAGCAAAAGACCTGCTCCGCCGTTTTGACGAGCTGACCGGAAATTCGTTAAAGGCAGTGGATGAGTATACGGAAAATAAAGACGCAGCCGGAAAAGGCAAGAAGAAAAAGAAGGGCTTTTTCTAAAAGCGATAATGAGTAACTGATGAGGGGCGTATAACAAGGGGAGAACTATATGAATTACAGAAAAGACCGCACCGGCAGTGATATATCTATTCTCGGCTTCGGCTGTATGCGTTTCAGCAAAAAAGGAAACGCCATCGATATCGACAAGGCCGAAAAAGAGATCCTGAAAGCCTATGAAATGGGAGTCAATTACTATGACACCGCTTATATCTATCCCGGCAGCGAGGTGGCAGTAGGGGAGATCTTTGCGCGCAACAATATGCGGGAAAAGATCAAGATCGCCACGAAGCTTCCCCAGTACATGGTAAACAATCCGACCGCACTGGCTAAATATTTTGATGAGCAGAAAAAACGTCTGCAGACCGAGTACATCGATTATTATCTGATGCATATGCGGACCGATTTGAAGGCATGGGAAAATTTAAAGAAGCATGGCATTGAAGAGTGGATCGCGAAGAAGAAAGAAAGCGGCGAGATCCGTCAGGTCGGTTTTTCCTTCCACGGCAATACGGATATGTTTCTGCAGATCCTAAATGCCTATGACTGGGATTTTTGCCAGATTCAGTATAACTACCTCGATGAGGTGTCCCAGGCAGGAAAGGACGGACTGCATGCAGCGGCGGCCAAGGGAATCCCCGTGATCATCATGGAACCGCTGCGTGGCGGCAGGCTGGTTGACATGCTGCCCCAAAAGGCGAAGGACCTGATCGCAAAGGATGAGAAAAAGAGAAGCCCTGCGGAACTGGCTTTCCGCTGGCTCTGGAACCAGCCCGAAGTGACCTGTGTGCTTTCCGGCATGAACAGCGTGGAAATGGTAGAGGAAAACTGCCGGGTTGCCGGCGAGGTTCAGGCAGGCGAGTTTACTGAAAAGGATTTTGAGCTGATCGAGCAGGTGAAGGCAGCCATCAAGGAAAAAACCAAGGTGGGCTGTACCGGCTGCGCTTATTGTATGCCCTGTCCGAAGGGCGTGGATATCCCCGGTACCTTCTATTATTACAATGAGATGTATACGGAAGGCAAGACCTCGGCAAGGTTCAATTATGCCCAGAACGTGGGTATCCGTAAGGAACCGGCCTTCGCATCCCAGTGTGTACAGTGTGGCAAGTGTGAACAACATTGCCCGCAGCACATTGCGATCCGTGAAGAACTGAAAAAAGCCGATAAGGCGCTTCGCCCGCTTCCCTATAAAGTGGGGATTAATGTGGCAAGGAAGTACATACTGAAATCAGAGTTACTCTTCACAGGCGATTGTAAAATAAACCGCCCGTATGCTCGCATACAGGGGCGGTTTTGGATTTACAATCGTACTGCGAAGCAGGAACCCCACACGTATCGAGTATCCGGTCACGATAGTGACAGTAGAGTGCGAAGCACGAGGATACGAGATGCATGTGGGGTTGTGAATAGTAACGGAAAGGATCGAATGCATCACGTTTTCGTAGAACCCTCCGCCATCGAAGGAAACCGCATCCACATCACGGGGGACAGCGTCAATCACATCAGGAATGTTCTCCGCATGAAGGTGGGAGATGAACTGTCTGTCAGTAATGGGATCGACGGGCGTGATTACCGCTGCGGGATCCTGTCCCTGTCAGAGGATGAGGTGCTGTGTGAGCTTCGTTTCATCAAAGAGGACGCTGTGGAACTTCCCTGTCAGATAACCCTGTATCAGGGACTGCCGAAGGCAGACAAGATGGAACTGATCATTCAAAAAGCCGTGGAACTCGGCGCAGTGAGGATCGTTCCCGTTGCCATGAAACGCTGCGTGGTGAAACTTGATGATAAGAAAGCGGTGCAAAAACAAAAGCGCTGGCAGGCTATTGCACAGTCTGCGGCAGAGCAGAGCAAGCGGGCCATTGTGCCGGAGGTTGCCTCTATTATGAGCTGGAATGAGGCATTAAAAGAGGCGGCAGCGGCAGACATACCGCTTTTGCCCTATGAAATGGCAGAGGATATGTCCTATACCAGAGACCTGATCGGGCAGATTACGCCGGGGCAAAGTATTTCGGTTATGATCGGACCGGAGGGCGGTTTTGCTGAGGAGGAGATCGCACAGGCTGAAGAACTCGGCATGAAAAAGATTACCCTGGGCAGGCGGATCCTGCGGACGGAGACAGCCGGGATGACGGTGTTGTCCATATTGATGTATATGCTGGAAGCGAGAGAATAAACAAAATCAAGCCACAAAGGAAGATATGTAATAAAACGCTGAGCATATCAGTAGATGCAATGAAATAAAAAGTCAGGACAATTGTAAATAGAATCCCGACCGGTGAAGGTCGGGATTTTGCATTTATTGCCGGATCATATATGACGAGATTGATGTGTCAAAACAATACGTTTTATAAGGTTGCGATCACGCATCTCCACTCGCCCTGTGCGCGAATGTCTAGTACCTTCATGCCTGCAGCTTCACAGGCTTTTTTCACGAGTTCTTCCTTGCCTTCCAGGATTCCTGAAGTGATATATACCCCGCCTTTTTTCAACATGGAGGGAACCACGGGAGTCAGATTTACCAGGACTTCGGCAAGAATATTGGCGGTGACGATATCAAAACCTTCAAAAGGTACTGCCTGATCGGAGCCCTGCTCCTTCGCAGATCCCGGATTTCCTACAGCGATACTGCTTCCCTGGGACAGGGAATCGTTGCGAGCCTTCTCGTCCGTGATCAGATTTCCGATGAGCAGGGAAAACTGTTCTTTGGAAAGGCTGTTTTGCTCTAAGTTTTCGGCAACCGCATCGATGGCGCAGATATCAAGGTCAGTTCCAACAACGCCCTTTGCGCCGTAAAGCAGGCCGATGATCCCTAAGATCCCGCTTCCGGTACCTACGTCAAGTATCATGGAATCACCGGAAACATATTCTTTGATGGCTTTGATACAAAGCTGTGTGGTCTCGTGCATGCCTGTTCCGAAAGCGCTGCCGGGATCGATGCGTAGGATCGGTGACTCTGCGTTACCCATAAAGGATGCAATTTCCTCAGCCGACAGCCACGAGGGTGCGACCAGCAGATCTTCGATATAGAAGGGCTTGAAAAATTCCTTCCACTTATTTGCCCAGTCTGCATCTTCGGTTTCTGATATCTCTATTGTCCCTTCGCCGATATCCATGTAGGACCGGATCTCTTCCAGTTTTTCCTGCATCGCCGCAATGAGGGCGGGCAGGTCCGATACGGCGTTATCACCGCTGACATAAGAATAGGAATTATCCTGAGTAGCGGACAGGCCGTTGACGGAAAAACCGGCTAAGGCAGATGGATCAGATGAACCGGATACGTCGACGGTAGCAGGATCAGTATTCGCTGCATCAGAAACAGCAGAGTCTGTCACAGTTGTATCATCAGCCACAACTTCCACAAAGAAATGCAGCAGCGCCCGCTCATCATCCGACTGTTCATCCGGCAGGATATCCACGAACATCTGCTCCTTTTCCCAGGCAGTCAGCGGCACATGGTCTTCGATCTGTGCGCCCATCAGCCCTAAGTCGTACATCTCACTGATAATGATATCTTCTGCTGAAACATTGGTCTTGATCGTCAGCTGTGTCCATTTCATGGCGGGTCTCCTTTTGCGATAGTTTACGTTACGTTTGTCATACTGTTTCTCGTGACGATAGTAGTGTATCATACTATTTTGTTCTTGGAAATGACCAAAGAGCGGTTTTTATTGCGAATGAGCGGTCGTTATGGCATAATAATATGCGGACTATTTCGGCGGTAGAAAAGAAACAGAGAAAACCGCTGAGGATCAGACAAAAAAGATCTATTCAGGAAACGAAACCAATGACAGATACAAACAAAGAAATCTATTTAGACCATGCTGCGACGACACCTGCATTGCCTGAGGTGGCAGGTCTCGTGGTTGAGGTGATGACGCAGGGCTACGGAAATCCTTCCAGCCTGCATCATAAAGGCGTGGAGGCGGAAAACTATCTGCGAGCAGCAAAAGAGACCTTTGCCCGGATCCTGAAGGCAGAAGAAAAAGAACTGCTCTTTACCTCCGGCGGCACCGAGAGTAATAACATGGCCCTGTTTTGCGGCGCCCATGCAGGCAGGAACTTCGGGAAAAAAGTCCTGATATCCTGCATCGAGCATCCTTCCGTGGCAGAGCCCGCAAAGGAACTGACCAGGCTGGGCTACGAAGTCAGTGAGATCCCGGTGGATGAAAACGGCATCGTTAAGTTGGACGTCCTTTCTGATATGCTGGACAATGAGACGGTTCTGGTTTCCGTAATGCTGGTCAATAACGAAGTGGGCAGCATCCAGCCGGCAGCGCAGATCTCAGCCCTGATCAAAGAAAAAGCGCCTCATGCACTTTTCCATGTGGACGGTGTGCAGGCTTTCGGAAAGATGGAGATCCTGCCGAAACGGATGGGCATTGACCTGTTATCGGTCAGCGGACACAAACTCCATGGTCCCAAAGGCGTGGGACTTTTGTATGTCTCCTCCGCCTGCAAGGTAAAGCCCTTTATATTTGGCGGCGGACAGCAGGCAGGCATGCGTTCCGGTACGGAAAACGTACCCGGTATCGCAGGTTTTGCAAAAGCAGCAGAGTTAGCATACGCAAACCTTGTCGCAGACCGGGAAAACATGTACGCCCTGAAAGATGCTTTTGTCACAAGACTTTTGGCGCTGCCGGATGTAGTCGTTAACGGACCGACTGCAGGGGACGGTGAGCGAAGCGATTCGCCCTATATGCTCAATGCTTCCTTCGTGGGCGTGCGCAGCGAAGTGCTCCTCCATTCTTTGGAAGATAAAGGGATCTACGTTTCCGCAGGATCCGCCTGCTCTTCCCATAAAAGAGCACCCAGTAAAGTGCTCTCCTCCATGGGCTGCAAGAAAGAACAGATGGACAGCGCCCTGCGTTTCTCCTTCTCCCGAATGACAACACAGGAGGAATTGGAGGAAACGGCACAGGCTATCGAGGAGCTCTTACCGGCACTCAGAAGGTTTGTAAGAAGATAAGAGGTTACTATTCACAGTCCTCCACTGCCATCTCGCATCCACGTGCTTCGCACTCTACTGTCACTGCGTGACCGGATGCTCGATGTTAGGGGGAGTTCCTGCTTCGCAGTCACGATATGAATTTGCAGCCAGTCTCTTACATGCAAGCATGACGATTCTGTCTGTAAATTCATATCGACTGTGAATAGTAACTCGATGAGCCACGCCGCAGGTGTCTTTCCGGAAAAACCTTCGGAGCGAAGCGACGTCAGGAATTTTCCGGGAAGACACGGAGGCGGGGCGGAGTAAATAAATAGAAATAAACATCAAGTAATATGCGAAAGGACAGCAATGAAAACCATTTATTTGATCAAGTACTCCGAGATCGGAGTCAAAGGAAAAAACAGATACGTCTTTGAGGATGCCCTGGTCCGTCAGATCCAGGCAACCATGAACCGCGTAGAGCCGGACACCTATGAGGTGCGCCGCACCCAGGGACGTATCTATATCGATGCGCCGGATGACCACATCCCGCCCTTTGGCGGAGATGACGAGGTCAAGGCATTACAGAAGGTCTTTGGCATTGCCGGCATCTGCCCGGTGGAGTCCATAGAGGATAACGGCTTTGAAGACTTAGGCAAGGCAGTGGTCTCTTTTATGCAAAGGACCTACGGCAGTGAACAGCATACCTTCAAGGTATTTGCCCGCCGCGCCAGAAAAGATTATCCCATGGAATCACCGGAGATCTGCGTGGAAGTGGGAGCTAAGATCATTGAAAGCTGTCCCAACCTGACGGTGGATGTGCATGATCCGGAGATCTCCGTGAACGTGGAAGTGCGGGAGCGCATTTTTATCTACTCCAAGATCATCCCGGGACTGGGCGGCATGCCCATCGGAACCGGCGGCAAAGCCATGCTGCTCTTATCCGGCGGCATCGATTCACCGGTAGCCGGCTATATGATCGCAAAGCGCGGCGTTTCCTTAGAGGCAGTTTATTTCCATGCACCGCCATATACTTCGGAGCGGGCAAAACAAAAAGTTGTGGATCTGGCGAAAAAGATCAGCATCTACACAGGACCCATCAGATTGCATGTGATCAATTTTACGGATATTCAGCTGGCGATCTATGAAAAATGCCCGCACGACGAACTGACCATCATCATGCGCCGGTATATGATGCGGATCGCAGAGACCATCGCAAAGCAGACGGACTGCCTCGGGCTGGTCACCGGAGAAAGCATCGGCCAGGTGGCATCCCAGACCATGAAGAGCCTGATGTGCACCAATGAAGTCTGCGAACTTCCGGTTTACAGGCCGCTGATCGCTTTTGACAAGCAGGATATCGTGGAAGTATCCGAGAAGATCGACACCTTTGAGACTTCGATTCTTCCTTTTGAGGACTGCTGCACCATCTTTGTGGCAAAGCATCCCGTGACAAAACCCAATGTGGAAGTCATCCGGAAACACGAAAAGAACTTAAGCGATGTGATCGATGCACTGTATGAAAAGGCGCTGGCGGAAGATGAAGTGATAGAGGTGGGATGAGAGTTCACAACAACTCCACTAACCTCGCAATCAAAAAAAGACAACAAAAAAACACCTGAGCGTTTCAAGTGCTTTCGCAAGGTATTGAAAGTTATTTTTGTTTCGGTGCTATTGATTCAAAACCCGCACCCGCCTGGATGCGGGCTTTGAAATGTAGCTGATTGATCAGATCTGTATCAGATTAAACCTCATAGTTCTTCAGAACTGCAAGTACATCATCAACATTCTCTTCTGCATGGATGTTCAGGTCGATGGGCTTGGACAGATCCAGGGAGAAGATACCCATGATGGATTTTGCATCAATGACATATCTGCCGGATACAAGATCGAAGTCATAATCAAATTTTGTAATATCGTTTACGAAAGATTTTACCTTGTCAATGGAATTCAGAGAAATTCTTACTGTTTTCATGTTTCTACCTCCTGTAAGTTAAATGCTTTTTCAATACCTTCGCCTATAATACTACTTGCGGCAGGAAGAAAAGTCAATACGGAAAACTACCGAAAAATGGGGCTGTTTCAAATGAAAAGTGTGGCATTCCATAACCTGGGCTGTAAGGTCAATTCATACGAGATGGAAGTAATGCAGCAAAACTTCCAAAAAAATGGTTACATTATTGTAGATTTTGCACAAAAAGCGGACGTTTATGTCATCAACACCTGCACTGTGACCAACATTGCAGACCGGAAAAGCAGGCAAATGATCCACCGCGCAAGGCAGCTTTCTCCGGACGCACTGGTCATTGCAGTGGGCTGCTACGTCCAGACCCATGCCCGGGAGATCCTGGAGGATGAGAGCATCGACCTTGCCATCGGTAACAATAAAAAGCAGGATATTGTCGCTATCGTGGAGGAGTTTTTATCTTCCCATCAGAAAACCCTGGGCGGCAGCACCATTCCGGATCTGACGAGGGAATCCGACTACGAAGAGATGCAATTAGAGCAGACCGCAGAACATACCAGGTTCTATATCAAGATCCAGGACGTCTGCAATCAGTTCTGCAGTTATTGTGCCATCCCCCTGGCCAGGGGCAGAGTGCGCTCACGAAAAAAGGAAGCGATCCTTGCAGAGGCAGAGAGGATGGCCGGGAAGGGTTACCGGGAGATCGTGCTGACCGGTATTCATATCAGTTCCTACGGACTGGATTTTTCCGGACTTTCCTATAATGCAGTCTATTCGGACAGGATGAAAAATAATGATTCTTCTGACAGTTCAGACCGTTCTGCCTTGGCGACTGGTATAAAAGCATCCGGTCATGATGATGAAAACAGCAACACGATGTTTTCAAACAGCGCCCTTCTTCTTGAGCTGATTGAAGAATTAGCACAGATCGAAGGCATTGAAAGAATCCGGCTTAGTTCGTTAGAGCCGCGGATCATCACGGAGGCTTTTGCAAAAAGGCTTTCTCAGATCCCGAAGATCTGCCCTCATTTTCATTTATCCCTGCAAAGCGGCTGTGACGGTGTTCTGAAACGGATGAACCGCAGATATACCTGCGATGATTTCAGAGAAAGCGTGGGATATTTAAGGCGCTATTTTGATATGCCGGCTATTACCACAGATCTGATCGCCGGGTTCCCGGGTGAGACGGAGACTGAATTTGAGGAAACCCTCCGCTTTGTGGAGGAGATTGGTTTTTATGAAACCCATATCTTCCCATATTCCAGAAGAAAGGGAACGGCAGCGGACCGGATGAGCGGTCAGTTGACGGAGCGGGAGAAAAAGGAGCGGTGCGCAAGGCTTGAAGAATTGAATAAAGAAAAGTCCGTAGCCTACAGGGCGTCATTCTTTGGAAAAACGCTTCCTGTATTATTTGAAAGGACCCGTCAGATTGGCGACATTGATCATCTGGTGGGGCATACTCCTAACTATATTGAAGTGGCGGTAGCGGTACCAGAGCCAGAGGACGATACGAATTGCTCCGTTGCCGGTGATGGCGAGGGGCTTTCGAATCCTGGTAACGTGTTTACAGAAAAGGGCTGGATTGCCGATTGTCGCCTTGTGGAAGACATGGGTGACGGTATGATCCGTGGCGAATTCACAAAATAAGATTTTTTATGTAAACAAACAAATGTTCCTACCATATATAGTGTATGGCTCGAAAGCAGAGCACAGTTTCTTGTGAAATAGGCGGAAAACCTGCGTTTTCAACTTGAGGATGGTCGAAAGCGCAGGCGATTTTTTTGTTGACGGGCAACATAAAAACAGTTACAATCGTATTATGTCAACAATATACAGAATGGGGGAGCGTTCTGTTATTTGGATTTTAAGTGTTTATGGTGGAATCTGTTTTTATGAGACGAAGACGCAAGGGACTGAAAAAGAAAAACAGCAGAAATATTCTTCCGATTGGTTTTATCCTGGGCGTTATGCTGGTGATCGTCGGGATCCATTCCTATAATCTCTGGCAGAAACAATCAAATCTGAAGGCTGAGAGAGCGCAGCTTGAGCAGGAACTCGCGGAGGAATATGCAAGGACCGAGGAGCTGAAGGAGTTTCGTAAGTATGTACAGACAGACTCTTATGCTGAGGAGGTTGCGCAGGACAAACTGGGACTTGTACATGAAGGCGAGATCGTCTTTGAGATACAGAGGTGAAAGAGATCGCAAGACGCGGTCTCTTTTTTATGATGTTTAGGGGCGTCGAATATCTCTTATTGAAATACCTTCGTTTTTTTAGTAAGATGGGAAAGATGGCTGGTATCAAATATATAAGAGAATGCCGGGCCGAAAGGATCATGAATATAGTGTAAAGTCCGATATGAAAATACGGAGTCATAAAACGAATGATAAATTAACGAGGTAAGAAAAATGGGCGATTCCTATGTAGAACTGATGGTGAAAAGAAAAACAAATCTGACAGCGCTGGTTTTCCGGAATATATTTATCGGCCTTGGTGCCATGTGCGTGCTTTTGATGCTGATCGCAGGCGGAATGCTTCCGATCTTTTTACTGGGCGCTGCCCTGATGTTCATTCTGGCATATTTTTGTCAGCAGAGGATCTATATTGAATATGAGTATTTATATTTGGACAAGACTTTTTCCGTTGACAAGATCACCAATAAATCCAAACGGAAAAAGATCGCGGAATACAGCCTGGAAAATATGGAGGTGTTAGCGCCTATTGGCTCCCATCACCTTGACAGCTATGAAAACAGACAGGGCATGAAAGGGCTGGATTTTTCCTCCAGGGAGCCGGATGCAAATCTGTATATCATGATCGTAAAAAGCGGCAACGTCCTCTATAAACTGATGATCGAATGCAACGATGAACTGTACAATCAGATCCGGCAGAACGCCCCGAGAAAGGTTTTCTCAGATTGAGATATTCTCTGTATGAAAGGGAGAGTATCCCCTGTCATGGATCCGGGAAAATATCTTTTAAAATGAGTGAAATTTTTTGTTGACAAGACAGGTTGTCTTTGTTATAGTCATCTGAAATATCTAAAAAATCCAAGGGGTTCTTTTTTCAGAAAAGGAGGTAATCATGGCAACGATCATCGGCGAGAAAATCACTTTTGACGACGTATTACTGGTACCCGGCTACTCTCAGGTCATCCCGAATCAGGTAGATCTTTCCACCTATCTGACAAAAACCATCAAACTCAACATTCCCATGATGAGCGCAGGTATGGATACCGTAACAGAGCACCGCATGGCTATCGCCATGGCCAGACAGGGCGGCATCGGCATTATTCACAAAAACATGACAATTGAGCAGCAGGCAGGAGAAGTGGATCAGGTAAAACGTTCAGAGAACGGCGTTATTACGGATCCTTTTTCATTATCTCCGGAGCATACGCTCAGGGATGCGGATGAACTGATGGGCAAATTCAGGATCTCCGGCGTTCCCATTACAGAGGGGACGAAACTGGTTGGTATCATCACTAACCGCGACCTGAAGTTTGAAACCGATTTTTCCAAGAAGATCAAAGAATCCATGACCAGTGAGGGGCTGATCACCGCAAAAGAAGGGATCACCCTTGATGAAGCAAAACAGATCCTGGCAAAAGCCCGCAAGGAAAAACTCCCCATCGTAGATGATCAGTATAACCTCAAAGGACTCATTACCATTAAAGATATTGAAAAGGCCATCAAGTATCCGCTGGCAGCAAAGGATGCCCAGGGACGTCTTCTCTGCGGCGCCGGTGTCGGCATTACCGCTAACGTCCTTGACCGTGTGGCAGCTTTAGTAGAATCCAAGGTAGACGTAGTTGTCCTTGATTCTGCCCATGGCCATTCCGAAAACGTTCTGAAATGTCTTTCCATGATCAAGAAAGAGTTCCCGGACCTTCCGGTTATCGCGGGCAATGTGGCAACGGCAGAAGGCACCAAGGCCCTGATCGAGGCAGGCGCAGATGCAGTCAAGGTCGGTATCGGACCCGGTTCCATCTGTACCACCCGCGTGGTTTCCGGTATCGGCGTTCCGCAGATCTCCGCTATCATGGATTCGTACGCAGTTGCTAAGGAGTATGGCATCCCCATCATTGCTGACGGCGGTATCAAGTACTCCGGCGATATGACAAAAGCACTGGCAGCAGGCGGTAATGTCTGCATGATGGGTTCCCTCTTCGCAGGCTGCGACGAGGCTCCCGGTGATTTCGAGCTCTTCCAGGGAAGAAAATACAAGGTATACCGTGGCATGGGTTCCATCGCAGCCATGGAAAACGGCAGCAAGGACAGATACTTCCAGTCGGATGCCAAGAAACTGGTTCCGGAAGGCGTGGAAGGCCGCGTTGCTTACAAGGGTACTGTA
>JAFZNL010000076.1 GCA_017550925.1 Lachnospiraceae bacterium
GGTGATATCGATAGTGACCTGTACCAGATTATCGGCAGAGAGGAAGAGGTAACCATCGGCGCCCTGACGGCGCAGGCGCATCCCATCTTTCATGATGCAGCTGATCCGGTATGTTACCGTTTCTCAAACGGAGAACGGTCCGTGGCCATTGCAACCGACATGGGAACCTATCGGCAGCATACCATCGATTTTCTGCAAGGAGTCAATGCCCTGATATTAGAGGCAAACCACGATATTAACATGGTACAGGTGGGTGTTTATCCTTATTCGCTCAAGCAGAGAGTCCTTTCGGATCGAGGTCATTTGTGCAATGAGGCAGCAGGAAGATTGCTTTCCGAGATTCTCCATGATGACATGACTAAAATCATATTGGGGCACCTGAGCAAGGAAAACAACATTCCCGAACTGGCGGAGCAGGCGGTCAAACTGGAAGTAAGCCTGTCAAGAACGCCTTACAAGGCAGAAGATTTTGATATCAGCGTAGCGAACCGCGATGATCCCGGAGAACTCTTCGAAGTCTGAAAATGCAGAAAAATAACAAATAAAAAAACGATACAAATAGAACTTAGACAATAGATGAAGTATTTAATAGCAACCCGGAAGGAGACAACACTATAATGAAACACAAAACAATCATTACCGTAGTCGGAAAAGACACCGTAGGTATTATCGCTAAAGTATGTACCTATCTGGCAGAGCATGATATCAATATCCTTGATATCTCCCAGACCATCGTTGCAGGCGATTATTTCAACATGATGATGGTGGTTGACCGTGCCAATGCGAAAGGATCCTATGGCGAGATGGCAGACGATCTGGACGCAATCGGAAAAGAGATCGGTGTTGTGATCCGTTGCCAGCGCGAAGAAATCTTTGATTCCATGCATAGGATCTGAAAATCAAAAGCTACGATTCACGATCAATCTGCGAAGCAGAGCTGTGAATTCAAAAATACATATAGGAGCAAAACCATGATCTCACAATACGAAGTGATCGAGACCAACGAAATGGTCGAGAAAGAAAACCTTGACGTCCGTACCATCACCATCGGTATCAGCCTTTTGGACTGCATCGATTCTGACCTGGAAAAGACGAAAAGCAAAATCCACGACAAGATCCTGCGGATCACCGAAAAACAGGTGGAGACCGCAGACTACATCGAAAAAGAATACGGGATTCCCATCGTTAACAAGAGGATCAGCGTCACCCCCATCGCCCTGATCGGTGGCGCCAGCTGCAAGACAGAAGAGGACTTCGCATCCATCGCAAAGACTCTCGATGATGTGGCAAAAGAAGTAGGCGTAAACTTCATCGGTGGTTACTCGGCTCTGGTTTCCAAAGCCCAGACCCCAGCAGATGAGCTGTTGATCCGTTCCATACCTCAGGCGCTGGCTACCACAGAGCGCGTATGCTCCAGCATTAACTTAGGTTCCACCCGCTGCGGCATCAACATGGATGGCGTGCGTCTCATGGGCGAGACCATCAAGGCGACAGCCGAGGCAACCAAAGAAGACGACTCTCTGGGCTGCGCAAAACTGGTGGTATTCTGCAATGCCCCGGATGACAACCCTTTCATGGCAGGTGCCTTCCACGGCGTGACAGAAGGCGACGCTGTCATCAACGTAGGCGTTTCCGGTCCCGGCGTTGTCAGGACGGCACTGCAGAAAGTCCGTGGCGAAAGCTTCGAAGTTCTCTGCGAGACCATCAAGAAAACAGCCTTCAAAGTAACGAGAGTAGGCCAGCTGGTGGCAAAGGAAGCCTCCCGCATGCTGGATATTCCCTTCGGTATCGTAGACCTGTCCCTGGCACCGACGCCGGCCATCGGTGATTCCGTGGCAGATATCCTCTGCGAGATCGGCTTAGAGCACCCTGGCGCACCCGGTACCACGGCGGCGCTGGCGCTCCTCAATGACCAGGTGAAAAAAGGCGGCGTTATGGCGTCTTCCTACGTAGGGGGATTATCGGGCGCATTTATCCCTGTCAGCGAAGATCAGGGTATGATCGATGCAGTAACGGCAGGCGCCCTGACCATAGAAAAGCTCGAGGCAATGACCAGTGTCTGCAGCGTGGGTCTGGATATGATCGCGATCCCCGGTGATACCAGTGCAAGCTCCATCTCAGGCATCATTGCAGATGAAATGGCAATCGGTATGATCAACGGCAAAACCACTGCCGTCCGCGTGATTCCTGTCATCGGAAAAGGCGTTGGCGAAACCGTAGAATTTGGCGGTCTGTTAGGATATGCACCCATCATGCCTGTATCTGCATTTGGATGCGACGCCTTCATCAGCAGAAAGGGAAGGATCCCCGCGCCGATCCATTCATTTAAGAACTGATAAGAAGCAAACTCTTGCAAAACTGGTACGAATTCTGCCGGAATCGGTTATTGAGGTAGCCGGGAAAGAATGTTATACTAAATAGTTGTCACAAACAGGTAATGCAGGAAAGAAAGATACGGGAAAACGATATGAAGGTAGCAGGCGTAGTAGCCGAATACAATCCCTTTCATAAGGGACACAAATATCATCTGGATATGACCAGAAAAGCAACGGGGGCAGACAAGGTCGTTGTTGTCATGAGCGGTGATTTCACCCAGCGGGGCACACCGGCCATCATCGACAAGTACGAGCGCACCCGCATGGCGCTGCAAAACGGTGCAGATCTGGTTATCGAGCTGCCCAGCTGTTATGCATGCGGAAGCGCAGAGTACTTTGGCTTCGGCGCCATGGCAGTTATGCAGTCTCTCGGTGTGATCGATTCCGTCTGCTTTGGTACGGAGAGTGAGACCATCGACGAACTGGTGCCCATCGCAGAGCTTCTGGCCAATGAGACAGATGAATTCAGACAGTATCTGAAAAACGAGCTTAAGAACGGCAGATCCTATCCACGTGCACGCAATCTGGCGCTGAACCATTGCATTCCTGATTTTGCGGAAAATGAAAGCGTGATCGGATCCCCCAACAATATTCTCGGGATTGAATACATCAAAGCACTGATGCAGATGCATTCCATGATCCGCCCGGTGGCGATCCAGAGAACGGACTCCGATTTCCATTCCTACCGCCTGGATCAGGGTTTTGCGTCCTCACAGGCCCTTAGGCAGAATATCCGCATGGCGGAAAATCACCCGAGGGATTTCAGAGAGATCCTTGACCGGATCAGGCTTCAGGTACCGGAATACGTATTTGAGATCCTGCTGGAAAGCTTTGGGAACCGTTATCCCATTTTCCCGGATGATCTGTCCAACGTGCTGATCTACAAGATGCTCATCGAGCGTCCTCACGGCTATACATCCTTTGTGGATGTGGGAGATGACCTGTCGGATAAACTGATCGGCAGCCTTTACAAAGCTCATACCTTCGAGCAGTTCTGCGATGTACTTAAGAGCAAGGATATCACCTATGCAAGGATCAGCCGTGTGCTCTGCCATATCCTGCTGAATGTCCGTCAGGTGGATATGGATAACTACCGCAATAACGGCACCATCTTCTATAATAGAATCCTCGGCTTTAGGAAAGACGCGGAGGACCTGCTTTCCGAGATCAGCAAAAAGAGCAAAGTGCCTGTGATCACCAGAACCTCAGAAGGCGATATCTTAGAGAACGAGATCGGCAGACGCCAGTTTGACCGCGATATGCTGGCCAGCCATATCTATGAATGCATGATCGCTAACAAGTTCGGATCCGGACTGGTAAATGAATACGAAAGACAGCTGATCAAGATCTGAGCGTAAGAACGAGAAAACGGCAAAAATCCGACAAGTGAAAGCCGGGTAAGAAAACAGATATAATAAAGCAAAAAACTATGTAACAGATAAATAATTGGGAGGTAACAAAGATGTCGTACATTGATTTGATCAAAGAAAAAGCAAGACAGGACAAGAAGACCATCGTATTGCCGGAGACCAATGACAAGAGAACCTTAATCGCCGCATCCCACATCCTTGAGGAAGGCATTGCAAACCTCGTTATGGTGGGTGATGAAGAAAAGATCATGGATGGCGCTCGCTGGCTCGAGGTAGACCTTGACGGCGTCAAGATCATCAATCCCGCGACTACAGAGAAATTCGATGAATATGTCAATCTCCTTTACGAAACCAGAAAGTCCAAAGGTATGACCGAGGAGAAGGCAAGAGAGATCCTGACAAATGATTACCTCACCTTCGGCGTTATCATGGTAAAAGCCAATGATGCAGATGGCATGGTAGCAGGCGCCTGCCATGCAACCGCAGATACCCTCCGCCCGGCATTGCAGATCTTAAAGACCGCGCCCGGCGTGAAACTGGTATCGGGTTTCTTTATTATAGATGTACCCAACTGCGAATACGGCCATCACGGAACCTTCCTCTTTGCCGACTGCGGACTGAACCAGGATCCCACGGCAGACCAGCTGGCGGCCATCGCTGAGTCATCAGCCAGAAGCTTCCAGACCCTGGTGGGTGCAAAACCCATCATCGCCATGCTCAGCCATTCCACCAAGGGCAGTGCAAAGCACGCTCTTGTAGATAAAGTGGTTGAAGCAACCAAACTGGCAAAAGAGCAGTACCCGCATCTGTGCATCGACGGCGAACTGCAGACCGACGCTGCGCTGGTTCCCACCGTTGCCAAGTCCAAAGCACCCGGCAGTGAGGTGGCAGGAAAAGCCAACGTGCTGGTATTCCCGAACTTAGACTGCGGCAATATCGGATATAAATTAGTAGAACGACTTGCAAAAGCTCAGGCCTACGGTCCCATGCTTCAGGGAATTGCTAAGCCTGTTAACGACCTTTCCAGAGGATGCTGCTGGGAAGATATCGTAGGCGTAGTTGCCCTGACAGCAGTGCAGGCACAGCTCCTGTAATCGAAGAAACCAGATAGTAAAGCAATATTGCACAAATTTCAGAGCAGAATTTGTGAATGTTGACAAAACACATTTCCTTTGGTATTCTATACTGCGGCTGACTGAATAGATTGGAAAGGTGCAGGATACATGATCGATGTACATTCCCATGTGCTGCCGGGACTTGATGACGGCAGCCAGTCAAGTGAAGAGAGCAGACAGCTTTTGGAAGAAAGCGCAAGGCAGGGAGTAACACATATTGCGGCCACGCCGCATTTCTATGCAGCGCAGGAGTCCTTTGACCGCTTTTTGGAAAAGCGTGAAAAAGCCCTTACCAAGGTTCTTGAAAAAAGAGAAGGATGGGCTGAGACCCCAAAGCTTTTCGTCGGCGCGGAAGTTTATTACTTTCCCGGCATGGGCAAAGCGGACAGACTGAAAGAGCTCTGCTACAAGGATACAGACCTGATCCTTTTGGAAATGCCCTTTGCGCAGTGGGATGACCAAGTGGTCCGGGATGTGGAAAATATCATTCAGAAACAAAAACTGAACGTGATCCTGGCCCATATTGAGCGCTACTATGAATTTCAAAAGAAAAAAGCCTTCTGGGACGAAGTATTTGATATGCCTGTGATCCCGCAGATGAATACCGGAGCATTCCTGGGCAAGCGGAAACGCCTTTGCATCAAACTGATGAAAAAATATGGGCCAACGCTGCTCGGCAGCGATTGCCACAATCCCATACACAGGGCACCGAACCTGGCGGCAGGCCGGGAAGTGATCGAAAAGAAATTCGGACAGGGAATGCTCGAGAGGATCGATGAAATGAGTCAGAGAATCCTGACCGGGCGGGAAGGCATCGGTATCTATTAAGGATAATGACCAATGAGCGAGCGGAAAAGGAAAAAACTGATTCTTTTGATCGTTCTGATCGTTATGGCGCTTGCAATGACGATCCTGGTCCTTGTATTATCTACATTAGATAAAAAAGCCGACAATGAAGCCATCGCCCAGGCAAAGCAAAAAGAACAGCAGAAAAAACAAAGTACACAGGGTAACGCAGATCAGGAACCGGAACGGGAGATTGAAGGAACCCTGGTTTTCGGAGATACAGAGTACAACTATTACGATAGCCTGGAAACCTACCTGGTGATCGGAACCGACGGCAGCGGAAATGATGCCGAAGATCCGGAAGAATACAAGGGAGATATGGCAGATTTCCTTGTTCTGCTGGTGATCGATAAAACCGCGCAGACCTACAGCGCAGTCCAGATCAACCGGGACACCATGATGGAAGTGCCCATCGTAAACGCAGACGGCAGTGCTCATGCTTCCGCCGATCAGCAGATCTGTACCGCCCATTGGTATGGCGGTAATGCGCAGATGGGGGATGAGAACACAGTGAATTGCGTTTCAACCCTGCTGGGCGGCATTGAAATAAACGGTTACTATACCATGAATATGGATCACATCAAGGAACTGAACCATGCCGTTGGCGGCGTAGATGTGATCATAGAAGATGATTTTTCACAGGATGATCCAAGCCTTGTGATGGGAGAGACGATTCATCTGACCGATGAGCAGGCGGTATCCTTTATCCGCGGACGTATGACCGTGGGCGATGGACAGAACACCTCCCGTATGCGCAGGCAGAGTGTTTACATGAACGCCTTCTACGAGAAAGTAAAGCAGATGACTCATGAGGATCCGGCGTTCATCAATAACCTGTATAAAGATATGATGTCTTTGGCATCCACCAATATGAATGGTAATGATGTCTCCAGAATCACTAACAGCATCCTGACCTTTGCGGGAAAAGGTCTCAAGACCATAGAAGGCAAGCAGGAACTGGGAAAGGTCGCATCGGATTTAGAAGATCATGTGATGTTCTATGCGGATGAAACCTCCATCATTAGTGTAATGACAGAGGTCTGCAGCCTGGAAAAGGGCGATAAGATAGAGTCTTCTGATGAGGATGACGCAGACGACGAAGAAGATGAGGATGAAGAAGACGTCGAGGAAGACGAAGAAGAATAGCGAAGAGTAAATTTCGAAAGGAAACAGGCGTGAACGAGCAAAACGAAGTCAAAATTTCATCTCAGCATGATACAAGCGCAGAGGCGGTGGAAATAGATCTGATCGAGCTGATGTATTATTTCCTCTCCAAGATCTGGTATATCATTATCGGATTTGTAGTGGGAGGCGTTATCGCTGGACTGGTTACCTACTTTATGATCACTCCGCTGTATACGGGAACGGCAAAACTCTACATGGTATCCTCCTCCAAAGGATCCGTTGTAGATATCTCCGATTTGAATATCGGTACCAACC
>JAFZNL010000077.1 GCA_017550925.1 Lachnospiraceae bacterium
ATGGTCCCGGCGGGTAAATCCACCTTATTGATCTGAAATGTTGTAGTCGCCCGACCGCCATATTGTTCGTTGTCTGCTTTTGCCGTGATGGTCACGGTAGCGGTGCCGGCATCTGTATTATCCGTGTATTCAAATTCACACTGATCCGTTATATCATTCTCTCCGTCTTTTACCACAACAGCCGGTTCTATGGCGCTGCCGGTATAGGACTGAGCAGGAATTGTTTCTATCGTAATATCACTATTCGCCAGCGATCTTTTCCACTTGGCGTAGAAGATCTTGCTGCATCTCGTTCCTTGCGAAATGGTGGGGGAAGCGGGTTTGGTTAATTTCAGATCACTGAACCATCCTGCGAATGCATAGCCGTCCCGGCTGGGATCGGCCAGCGTGAAGGTTTTTGTGACACCGGTAAATGTGGCGGGATTGTCAGCGGCGTTTGTACCCCCGTTCAGGTTGTAGATGATGTTGTATGTTGTGGGCGGCAGTGTTACTCCTGCCGGTACGGTTCCATCATAGGGGCCAACAGCGTCAATCTTGAAATGGTAAGTACCCGCAGGGGCCTGTATTCGGAACCTGACGCTCACTAACTCTGTGGCGGCATCCGTGCCGGAAATCTTCGTCGCGCCCTTGTACCAGGACGGCTGCTTAAAATCCGTCCAGGCCAATGTTTTTTTGGCGCCGGAACCAGTTGTTTTAGGGAGAGAAGCACTCGGATTGGCATATTCGATGGTAGCATCAACTACTTCACCCAGACCGAGATCAAGGGATGGCTGACAGTCACACGCATATGCGATGGAAAGACCGCCCCAGGTTGAGGCGTCTCCCGGTGCCGGAGTGGGGTCTGTATTGCTCGTCTGTCCCACAACGTCAAAGCAGATCATTACATATGGATCTGCGTCGCTGTTGCTGTTACCTTTGTCCAGTACTGCCGTACCGCTGAGACCCCCGTAATCGGCGATATTACTGTCAATGATAGGAGTGTTTTCGCCTGGTACGGTATAATCCCAGATCACTGTCGAATTGCCGCCTTCCGGTTTGTCGGTGGCGACATACCAGTAACCGTACGTTTCGGTATCGTTACCGATGTCCGTTTGCACTTGAGAAGAGTCGGCTAACCATGTGACAAATGCAAATGCAGTAGTGTTTCCTGTTCCAAACGGCAGCGGCATCGCACTGAGCACCATCGTCAGTGCGATGGTTATCATGCATTTTGCTATGAGCCTGCTTTTTTTGTTCATGATGTGATCTCCTTAATCGATAATGATGTTGGGGTCAAACGGTGTTTTACTCTGGGCGGGTCATAAAGTATTTCACCCACTTACAAGCAAGCTTGCAGTGGTCTCATACTTTTGACCCTATTATCATAGTATAACAAGAGCGCTTCCGTTTCGCAATTTGTTATTTTTTTATATTATGGTTAATATCGGGTAACCGATAGGGGCTGACCATAAGGTCCGGGTTCATCGATAGGCGCTGGGAACCGGCGCCATTTTTTGATAGAATAAGCAGGGGAAAAAAGTTATATGATTACACTAAATGATTATTTGTTTTCCGGGGATACTGTTTTGAAAATTCTGCTGCAGTACTCTGCCGATCTGAAAAATGAGGCAATCAAAAATCATAATCCGATCGATATGGCGCACAGTAATTTTCTGATCCACATCATTGAGATCCTTGAGCATACGGATTGAGCATTTATCCAGATTTTAGATTGATAATGAAATTGGAAAGTTTAATTGACGGATTGAAAAGGCGGATATTATTGTTCAGCTGAAATATAAAGCGATTAAACCCGTCACCCACAAGCTTACAATACCTATTACAATGATTGCGATACCGGCGATTCTGAAGATTTTATTCTTTTGCGGTTCAGGACCATCATATATTACGCCATGTTTCATAAATCCGAGAGTGAGTTGATAATTTATCATATGATAAAACGGATAGCCAATCCATACCAAAAATACAAATGCCAGATATATAGGAATCACCTTCGGATTGTGTAGCATTGTAACAAGCGTAGGCCAAAAAACAATACCGGTCACTAACACGATCAGCGCATGGATAATCTGCCATATTATTTTTTTACGCCGGATTACCAGATCGGGAGAATGATATACCTCAACAACATCACCAACCCGATGAAACATATGTCCGATCACATAACGTGTCTGTCCGTGAATGGATATTTCTAACAGATGATACACGTTCATATTGTAGCTGGTCGGAGTGACTCTCAAAATATTCTTTACTATCACGACCGCCTTTTCAGGTTTCCAAAACGGATGAACTTTCTCTAAAAAAGGAAGAACGGACAGCAATAGATAAATGCCGAAAATGTAGGAAATAATTATCATCAGATATAAATCATTCACCTTAATCATTTTTTATCCTCTTGAATTAATCAGTAGTTGTCCGACTGGTTGTATCTATTATATTCCAACAGCTGTTTCGATTATAGAATATATTCAACAAAAATACATGTTCCAATTTGCCCAAAAAGCAAAAAAAGCAACCGTGGCGATTTCGTTGATTTTTTCAAAAATGATGTTAGAATCAAATATGGATTCGGTGGAAATAACATAAAAAGATATCATAAAAATACTATGATTAGGTCGCCAAAAGAATTTTCATAGTGGTGCCAAACGCCTTTATTGTCACGGAACAAATATTTAGTAGCCAGTTGGGAGGTTATAACCCGACTTTTGGCGACCTAATCCTATTTATCTCTTCCAAAGCGTTATTGTTAAATGTGGTCGGATCCCCCTGTTTTAAAGGCTTTTGAATCCTTTCATGTTTGAAAAATGCCTGAAATGGTGTATAATATAACCGATTAGAAACGAAATGAGGGAATATAGCCAAAATATAACCAAAAAGATAGTTATGGGTGGGAAAAAAAATAAATGGGAAGAATTATGGGGATAGTGATAGTAAAAGGAAATAAAGTGATGTATAAAAACCGGGGCATGGGATATAAGTTCGAAGTCTGATAAAAAGGAGTATTTGATATAGTTTCCTTTTTCACGCAACCGACCCCATCGTTTTAGCTGTATATATATCATAAGTGAAGGAGCGCTTCACGGTAACGGCTGCGTTTGAGTGACGAACATAGAGGAGTACGTGAAATGCTGACAATTTCACTTGACGAAGCGGGCAGCTTTGATTCGGGAATGAAAGCTTAAAAGAAAAACGGCAGCAAGACAACGCTGATCGGTGGCATCGTCTTTGATGACAAAAATGTAGAAGGTGAGGTTGCCCGAGAACGGCAGCGCATTGAGGCATATTATAAAAGAGTTGTAAAGGCGGTATGTGACGGGGGCATCCAGGCACAGTTTCCGACGGATCTTCATAGGGGCTCAAATACGGATAATAGCGCAAAAGAGGGAGCCGTTAAAAATCATGTGTCACGGACGCTGGCGCAGTTCATTCAAAAAGGGACATACAAAGATCAGATCCTTGAACGGAAGGGGAAGCCTTTGCCGGAAAGGGAAGGCGTCTATTACATCTGTGCCATAGTCAAAAGCAGCCGCGGGAAAAGTGAACTGATGAAAACGGAATTGGGGGATTTTTTCAGGGATGGCTGTGCCTCTAATATCTATTTTCATATGGTTTCCGAAGCAGTTGAGCATTTTATTTTTCATAATCCGCTATGTCCGGATGAGGAACAGTTCCGGCTGGATATCGCAACGAGGATGAGCAATGATATCAGCGATCAGGCCAGTATCGATCTGTATAAGGGACAGGGATTTGAAAACAAAGCCAAGGGACGGAAAGGGGCAAGCGCAGCGCCTGCCGGTTCGCTTGGCGCGGCGCTTAGTCAGGCCGGTTTTTTGCCTTCCGAGCATTATCAGCTCATGAATGCGGATATTTTCAGGTCGGTCTTGACGGAACAGATGCTTTCGTGTGAGCGGAAAAAGATCCAGATCGATTCCTTTTATGTTGCGCCGATCAAATATAAGTATGTAAATGATGGAAACAAAAACATACTTGAGCATGAAGAACAGATTTTTCTGTTCCTTGCTGACAGCGTCTGTACTTACCTTACGCATCAGATTGGCTCTGACGATACACGGGAAGTTTTGAAAAGAGCAGAGGCGTTATCGGGAGAGAGGACGCTCGTTTTTGCTTATGATGAAGCGGACGAGCATTTGAAAAAAGCGCTGCGGGCATTGGAAGCAAAAAAATATATTACTGCGCTGAAAGAAACTTATCAGATCTCAAAGGGGAAGACAAAGGAAGCAAAAATCTACACGGAAAAATGGATTCCGTTTGTCGAGGATAAGATCATCAGGATGGTGAAAGAAGACGAACGGAGCAGGGAGCGCACTTCACCGGTTTTTGAAGTGGCTTTGGAGCTGCGTAACTTGTATTTGTCGAACAGAACTGATATAGGGGAGCTCTTTTACAGTTTCGGGATCCTTCAGAAAGCCTGTGAGGATTTCGACGATAGTTACGGTTATGATGAGATCAGGTATTACTTAAATGACATCGGCCTTTGTGCGTATTGCCATAAAGGCGAGCCGAAGAAAGCAGAAGAATATTTTGAGAAGTGCCTTAAGTATTCCGGAGCGGTAAAGATTGAAGATTATATCAATACAAGGAATCAGTATGCTACAGCCCTTGGCGATCTGTTTCAGTATGAAAAAGCGATTGAAGTGATCAATGAGACGCTGCAGCTGTCGGAAAAGCTTGTGGATCTGTCGAAACGATATGTAGGTTCTGAAAGGGAACTGTTTGGTGTGCAGGTTTTGGGACAGTCCTGCAGTCAGGCGGGTCAATTTGCGGCATTTTTGGGAGATGCGGAATCAGCAGTCACGTATTTTGATAAAGCCATAGGTCTGTTTGGTGAGAATACGCAATCCATCAAGAGGACGGATTCTTACAGGCTGCATGCGTTGATCGATGCAGGTGATAAAGAGGCATACAGGAAGGGCATCGTAGGCTATACAGGTACGTTTTCTGATCCTGCTGCCCAGCTGAAAAACATGCAAAAGGCCGTGGAAGAAGGTCTTCTGAAAATTGAATATGCCCTTTATCTGTATCTGAAAGGGCTGTACTTTTTCGGGGATACGGAGGAGATCGGATTTGGCTGGAGGGATATCACGGCATATATAGATTCGATGAACAAAGCAGATGAGCATCCCTGGGAACTTATATACAAATATCTTTGCCTTATTGCCCATCGCATGAGTGATACCGATGCAGAGGTGAAATATAAAAATGCACTGGCGCGTCTGTTTAATAAATGGCAAGAGAATAAAGAAGACCATTTACTGCAGATCATTACACTGAGCAATCTCGCATATATATATGAGATCCAGGGGGATGATGAAAATGCAATGAAATATTACCGCGCAGCATATGGGCAGCTGAAAAAACATTTCCCTATGGCAGTTGCCGGGGAGAAAGTTTCCGGAGAGGAAGATAAGAAAGACGTTGTGGTTCGGAAACTGAGATATATGTATTGCTGATGGAAAAACATATGGTTATGGGAGAAATGACTTATGGCAAAAGGGCATGATTGGGTGCTGTTAATCAACTTGAAAAAGCAGCCGGATGAAAAACCTGCGTATGAGGGGGAGTATACTTTTTACAAGTGCGATTTTTTGATGCAAATATTTAAGGAGGGGGTATGCATTTATTGGGACAATCCATCTGCAGAAATAGGGTGGACTTTTGGCGAGGAAACCAAATCAAAAGACACTTATAAGGCTTTCAGAAAGACTTATGATGCTGTCAGAAAGGCATATCTTTTGTTTGCTCTTTGGTTTGGGAAGCCGTTGGAAATCGTCAGCTACAAGATCCTGTGTGATGGGAAACGGAAGGGAACGATAACGGCAAGGACAAAAGGATTTCCCTTTATTTTTTCCATGACAAGATCAATAGGTTTCGGTTTGGAAAAATCTGAGTTTGGGGAAAAGGCAGTCTTTGGTAACCCCCGGATCATGGATTATGTAATAAACAGCAATCGCAGCACCGATCAGGAAGATAAGAAGATGAATGCATTGTATGCATACCTTCTGTCAAAAAGCAGAGAATTTGAATCTGACCGGCTTTTGAATCAATGGACAGCGATCAATGCCGTCTATAATGGTATCTGCGATGAGCATCGCAAGGTCGTGGAGAAACTGATCGATAAGCTTCCTGATGAAAAGATGGAAAAATACGGGATAGAAAAAGAATGGTTGAAAGCGTTATTTACATTCGGTCAGCGCGAAAAGGATGGGAAACAGCTGCGGTATTTGGAAAGAATCATAAAAAACGAGTACAATTTCCTGAAATTTACAAACAGTATAGAAAAATCCAGGCAAATAGAGAAAATGAATAATACCTATATAAACTATTTTTCTCCGTTTGTAAAAAGCAAAACAAAGAAGGGCAAAGTTGTTTTTTCTGCACCTGAACTATATGAAAGAGTATTATCAGGGACGAGTGGCAGTGGCTGGAGCGAGCAGCAGGAATCGAAATTTCAAGAGCTGCTTGAGTGGGAGACGAAAACCGGAACCTCTTTATATTGTTTGCTGACATTTGATATTCCTTACTTTCAGAGAAATGATTATATCCATGGCAATGAGATTGTCTTATTGGTATCGGATAATTATCACCTGGATAAACTTGCATGCCTGAATTATTTTATGGATCGTTTTTTGAGAGAGTATATCCCATATATGTTTGACCGGGAGAAAATGGAGTCCATGGCCGGACAAATTCATGGGTTTATGCTCAAAGAGATCAATGATGAAGTCAATAAGGTAAATAATCAGAAGAAGAAAGAATTGCGTGCTCAGTCAAAGGAAAAACAGCCTGAGACGGAAGAAAAGCAGATTGAGACAGAAGAGAAAAAGCCTGAATCAAAAGAAGAACAACTTGAACGGCAGAGGCGCCTGGTATTGGAAAAACTACCGCAGCTACGGGAGGATTTGCCAAAGTAAACATGGCTGAATGATTAAATAACGCAAAAGCAGTTTGATGCAGTAAGATGCAGTAAATAGAAGTAAGAAAAAAGCAAATGAAACAAAAAAATGATGCTACGCAGTTTCGAAATTCCATACAACGTCAGTTTGTTGTCATCTTCTTTCTGATCCTGGCCGGTGCCATTCTGTTTTGTGTCCTGATGAACGAAACGCTGCTGGAAAGGTATTACATCAAGAATAAGAAAGAGGTTCTGATCGCAGCATATCACAGCATCAACGATGCTTTTGCACAGGGTAGCAGCGATACGGATGATTTCCAGATCGAGGTGCAGAGGATCAGCGGTATCTACAACATTTCGATGCTGATCATAGATCCGGATTCGGAGGTTCTTGTCTCATCGGAAAATGAGAGCAGGGGACTGGCATTCGAACTGCAGAGATACATATTCGGTTCCGTCCTTTCAGAGGAAGAGGACGAAAATATCAAGGTTCTGGAAGAACAGATTGATTATACGATCCAAAACAGTTATGATAAAAGAACGGGCATCAGTTATCTGGAAATGTGGGGCTTTTTGGAAAGCGGCAACCCTTTCCTGATCCGGACGGCGCTGGAAGGAATTACGGAAAGCGTGCGGATCGCCAACCGTTTCCTGATCTATGCAGGTCTTTTGGCGGCGCTTGGTGGTATCTTTGCGATCCTGGTTGTGACAAAACAGATCACCAGACCGATCATGCAGCTGGCAAGGATTTCAAGGCGCATGGCGGATCTTGATTTCGAAGCCAAGTATACGGGAAAAGAGAAAAATGAGATCGGCATTCTCGGCCACGATATGAACCGAATGTCGGATAAGCTGGAAAAGACCATTTCGGAGCTGAAAACGGCGAATAATGAACTGCAGCGGGATATCGAAAAGAAAGAACAGATCGATACCATGCGTTCGGAATTTATCTCCAATGTGTCCCACGAGCTGAAAACGCCGCTGGCGCTGATCATGGGCTATGCAGAGGGGCTGAAAATGGATATCGGCGAGGACCCGGAGAGCAGGGATTTTTACTGCGAGGTCATTGCGGATGAAGCGGAAAAAATGAACACCATGGTCAAGGAACTGCTGACGGTCAGTCAGCTTGAGTCCGGTGCGGACCTGATCCAGATGGAGCGGTTTAATCTGGTGGATCTGATCAACAACTATCTGCAGTCCGCGTCAATCCTGCTGTCCCAGTGCGGCGCAGAGGTTGTGTTTGACCCACCGGATGCGATTTTTGTCTGGGGAGATGAATTCAAGACCGAAGAGGTTGTCATGAACTATGTGACCAATGCCATCAATCATGTCAGCGGTGAAAATAAAATGATCCGCATTACAGTGACGCAGGATGGTGAAGTTGCAAGAACGGTTGTGTTTAATACCGGGGAGCATATCCCTGAGGAAAACCTGCCCCACATCTGGGAGAAATTCTACAAGGTGGACAAGGCAAGGACCAGGGAGTACGGTGGCAGCGGCATCGGGCTGTCCATCGTAAAGGCTATCATGGAAGCTATGAACAGGGGCTACGGCGCAAGGAATGTGGAAGGCGGCGTGGAGTTCTGGTTTGAACTGGAGACGAAGGCGTAATGAGGCCGGAGAGTTCAAATTGAACCGATGAAGAAAAAATGATAACATATCATGATAAATAGGCCGATATAAAAAACGGAGTCATAAAATTTTATAA
>JAFZNL010000078.1 GCA_017550925.1 Lachnospiraceae bacterium
ATACCTTGAAATGATCTGTGAGGAAAAAGGTATTTCCTATGGTGAGGAGAACGTTGGAGCAGAAACGACAGTTTCTGCAGACGGTATCACAAATGACGGACAGGAAGGCCCGGATCTTTCCGGACACTCTGTTTCAGAAGCGATTGACGCTGTATTGGAGGAAGAGCTTTCTGCGGAAACAACAAAGTGCATGACGACTACCCAGGCGGCGGATGAAGCCCGTAAGGCAATGAAGAAAAGGAAGACCGTTTTTTATCTGGAGTTTTCACCCTCTGCAGATAAGAGCCAGATCAACATTGTCAATATCGTTAACCAGGCATTTGAAGAAGGAATTGACCGCGCTGAAGACGAAGGTGATTATCTGTTTTGGAGCGTGCGGAATTTGAAGTATACCGCGCAGTATAACAGATATACCGGCGCAAAGCGTTTTGTAGTATATGCATGGTATTATGATACAACGGCGCAGGAAGCGTATGTCAAATCTTATCTGGATCTACTGTTCCCGCAGCTGGGGATCAATTCAGCAGCAATCAGTGACCAGGAAAAGATCAGAAAATGTTATGAGTTCATTACTTCAACCATCAGTTATGATACGGCGCATGCCGGCATGACAGGAGAGGAATATCCGCTGCAGTATACGGCTTATGCAGGCCTTCATGACAAGAGCTGTGTCTGCCAGGGTTATGCGCTTTTGTTCTATCGTATGATGAAAAGGGCTGGTATCACCGCAAGACTGATGCCCGGATATGGACAGGCAGAGCGCCACGGCTGGAATATTGTTAAGCTGGGCGGCAGGTTTTACAATGTGGATTCCACCTGGGATTCAACAATCCTGCAGGAGTATAATGCAAGATATCAGTTCTTCTTAAAGAACGAGGCAGAGTTCCCGAATCATACAAGGGATGCAAAATACAATGATGCTGCTTTCCACAGCAAGTATCCTATGGCAGCGGTTTCCTATCCGATCTATTACTGGAAAACGAACAACGGCGCAGACAATCTGCTGCATGCGGTTGCCTATCATGCCAGCGCGCCTGTCAAGTTCTCCCTGCGGGTTTCCAGGGTGGACAACAATACGGCAAACCTGTCCTGGGATGCGGTTGACGGTGCAGTACGCTATGATGTATATGGCGCGGATAACGGTGATTTTGTGTGGTATGGTTCCTTTACCGCAAATGCGGCGACCATCGACTATAAAGCCGGCAGCGCAAACATGACCTGGTATGTGACTGCATCCAATGCAGAGCGCTACGAACTCGGAAAGAGTAACACTGCGAGCTGCAGTGCAGCAATCAAGTATCCGAAAAAGGGTACGAAGTTTACGGATGCTAACGGGGCAACTTACAAGGTTACCAAAGCAAGCAAGAAGGGCTGTGAAGTTGCAGTCGCCAAATGGAAGAAAAACGCAGCGCGTGTGACGATCCCTGATGTTGTGGAGCGCGACGGACTGAAGTACAAAGTAACCTCCATCGGCGTGGGAGCTTTTAAGAATCAGAAAAAACTGAAAGCCGTTACCATGGGTGCAAATATCAAATCCATCGGCAAAAGCGCATTCTTCAAGTGCAAAAAACTGGGGACAGTTGAGATCCGGTCGACTAGTCTGAAAAAGGTGGGCAAAAAGGCGTTTTCCAAGACGGCAAAGACCATCAAGCTGACCTGTAAGAAGAAAAAGAAGAAAGCCTACAAGGACAAGCTGACAAAAGCCGGTGCCAAAAAAGTGAAGACGGTTTGAGGATTTTGACTTTTGGGCAGGAATTTAGTATATTGACTATGTATGTGCAGTCAGGCGACTGCTGAACAATTGGGAGATAGGAAAATGGCGCAGCAGACCAGAGTTGTATTAGATGCCATGGGAGGGGATAACGCTCCCGGAGAGATCGTAAAGGGCGGCGTTCAGGCCCTGGAAAAACAGCAGGATCTCTTTTTATACCTGCTCGGTGATGAGCAGGCGATCCGCGAGGAACTGAAAAAATACACTTATGATGAGAAACGCGTGGAGATCCGCCATTGCAGTGAGGCCATTGAAATGGCAGAGCCTCCTGTAAAGGCGATCCAGAAGAAGAACGATTCTTCCATTGTCCGCGGCATGACCATGATCCGCAAAGGTGAGGCAGACGCATTTGTTTCGGCAGGCAGCACCGGCGCAGTTTTGGTAGGCGGACAGATCCTTGTGGGAAGGCTGAAGGGCATTGAGAGACCGCCCCTGGCCCCCCTGATCCCAACTGATAATGAAAGAGGCTGCAGCCTTTTGATCGATTGCGGCGCCAACGTGGATGCAAGACCTTCCATGCTGGTGCAGTTTGCGCGCATGGGAAGTGTCTATATGGAAAGCGTCATGGGTATCAAAAATCCCAAGGTGGGCATTGTGAACATCGGCGCGGAAGAAGAAAAAGGAAATGCACTGGTCAAAGAAACATTTCCACTGCTCAAGGAATGCAAGGATTTAAACTTCGTAGGCAGTGTGGAAGCAAGGGACATCCCTTCAGGCGTGGTGGATGTTGTGGTCTGTGAAGCCTTCACCGGCAATATCATTTTGAAGATGTACGAAGGAGTGGCATTAACCCTCCTTGCCAAAGTAAAACAGGGTATGCTGAGCAGTCTGCGGAGTAAGATCGGCGCACTGCTTGTAAAGCCTGCGCTGAAAAAGACACTGAAGAGTTTTTCCATGGATCAGTATGGCGGAGCGCCCATGCTGGGGTTGAAAGGCCTTGTGGTAAAAACCCATGGCAGCAGCGAAAGCGTGGAGATCTGCAATTCCATTCTGCAGTGCTCACAATTCATGCAGCAGGGGATCAACGATAAGATCAAGGAGCGTCTGGCTCTCGAATAAATAAGGGGCGTAAGTTATGAATCAATATTCGGATTCGGATCACTATCTGGAAGTACTCAGACAGGCGATCATTGATGTATTACAATGTGATATCAGCGAACTGCAGCTGGATACTTCTATCGAGGGAGATCTAGGTGCAGATTCATTGGATGCCTATCAGATCCTGGCGATTGTCCAGGAAGAGCTGGGGATCGAACTGGAAACAGACCGGGTGGAAGAGATCGTGACCATTGAGGATGCGCTGAACCTGATCTGTGAAACCGCTGAATAAAAATATGGTCGGTCAGACCGGAATATGTATAAAAAAAATCAGAGGGGCAAAAAGCGTGAACCGTCTTGATAACAAACCCTTGCAGGAACGCATTGGGTATCTTTATAAAGATGAAAAACTCCTGTTTCAGGCGCTGACCCATACCTCCTATGCAAACGAGCTGGGAAAAGGGAAACATCAGAGCTATGAGCGGATTGAGTTTTTAGGAGACGCTGTGCTGGAAATGGTCAGCAGTGAGTATTTTTATCAGACTTATCCGGACAAACCGGAAGGGGATCTGACAAAAATGCGTGCTGCAAGTGTTTGCGAGCAGGCACTTGCCATCACTGCCAGGGATATCGGCCTTGGCGAGCATATCCTTTTTGGCAGGGGTGAGGAAAATACCGGCGGAAGGCAGCGGGATTCCATTTTAGCGGATGTGGTAGAAGCGCTGATCGGTTCCATTTATTTAGATGGCGGTATCGAAGAAGCAAAAGCGTTCATCATGAGATTCGTGCTCAACGACCTGGATCGGAAACAGCTTTTCTATGATGCAAAATCCATTCTTCAGGAAAGGGTGCAAAAAGATCCGAATGCAGTTTTATCATACAGGCTGGTCTCAGAGAGCGGACCGGAACATGAAAAGGAATTTGTCTGCGAAGCCCTTCTCGGTGACAAGGTGATCGGAAGAGGATCAGGTCATTCCAAGAAACAGGCGCAGCAGCATGCTGCTTATGAAGCACTGCGCAGGCAGGACTGGTAAAAAAATTAAGGAAGTCAATATAGATGTATTTAAAGAGTATCGAAGTTCACGGTTTTAAATCATTTGCAAATAAAATATTGTTTGAGTTTCATAATGGCATCACAGGCATCGTAGGACCGAACGGGTCCGGTAAATCCAACGTTGCCGATGCTGTCCGCTGGGTGCTGGGTGAGCAGTCAGTCAAACAGCTTCGCGGCGGCAGCATGCAGGATGTCATTTTTTCCGGTACCCAGAGCAGAAAGCCGCTGGGTTATGCCTATGTGGCCATCACCCTGGATAACAGCGATCACTGCCTGGCAACTGACTATGACGAAGTGGTTGTGGCAAGGCGTCTGTACCGGTCCGGCGAGAGCGAGTATCTGCTCAACGGCACGGTCTGCCGTCTGAAGGATGTCAACGAGCTGTTTTACGATACAGGTATCGGTAAAGAGGGTTATTCCATCATCGGACAGGGTCAGATTGACAAGATCCTTTCCGGAAAGCCGGAAGACCGCAGAGAATTGTTTGATGAGGCGGCCGGTATCGTGAAGTTTAAACGCCGCAAAAACGAGGCAGTCAAGCGCTTAGAGAGGGAAAAGCAGAACCTGCTTCGCGTGGATGATATCTTAAATGAACTGGAAGGCCGCAAGGGCCCCTTGGAAAAACAGTCCGATCAGGCCAAACTGTATCTTCGCAAAAGAGAGCATTTAAAACATCTGGATGTAAATGTGTTTTTGCTGGAGAATGAAAAGCAGGTAAAGAACTTAGAAGAGACCACGGAAAAACACGCTCGGGTATCTGAAGAGTTAGCAGCTGCTAACGATCAGTTTTCCCATATCAAAGATGAATATGAAAGGATCCAGACCAATCTTGAACGCCTGGAACAGATGATCGCGGAAGGTCAGAGCAAGATCTCGGATACCGCCCAGATCAGGCAGAAGCTGGAAGTGCAGATCCGGGTGCTGGAGGAACAGATCCGTTCCGCCGGTGATAACCAGGAGCATTTTTCTGACAGACAGAATGCTGTCAAGCAGCAGATGGCGGAAAAGCAAGCAGAGCTGGATAAGATCTTAGAAGAGAAAAAAGGCAGCGATATTGAAACGGAAACGCTGCGCAAAACCCTTGCGGACGCCCGCGAAAAAGCGGAAAAGATCCACGAGCAGATCGAGGAGATTCAGACGGAGATCGAAGAGCATAAGCAGAAGATCATGGAAGGCCTGGACGAACGCGGCGCCATCAAGGCGGAGATCGCAAGGATCGATACAGCTTTAGAGCAGGGCAAGATCAGAAAGAGCGAATTGTCGGCTCAGATCCTGGCAAGAAGAAGCGATGAGGAGCAGCAGGATACGGAGATCGAAAGCCTGCGCGCCACCTTCCAGAAGATGCAGGATGCCATTACGACACTCAATAACGAACAGTCTGCTTTGGAGGAGAAAAACTCCGAGCTGACGGAAGTGTTGGTGTCCAAGGATCAGCTCCTTCGGGATACCCAGGTACGCTATCATCAGGACAAGGCAAAGCTGGATTCCATCAAAGGCATTGCGGAACGGTACGATGGATACAATTCCAGTATCAAGCGTGTCATGGAAGAGAAGGAAAAAGACAAAGATATCATCGGTGTTGTTGCCGATATCATCAAAGTAGATAAAAAGTACGAGACCGCCATTGAAACGGCCCTGGGCGGAAATATCCAGAATATCGTCACGGAGAATGAGGCCTGCGCAAAACGGATGATCGAGCTGTTAAAGCGGGAAAAAGCCGGAAGGGCAACCTTCCTGCCGCTGGAATCCGTGACCCATCCCCAGGAGTATAAGACACCGGAAGTTTTAAATGAAAAAGGTGCCATTGCCCTGGCTTGCGATCTGGTAACAACGGATAAAAAGTATGAAAATGTAGCAAAGACCCTGCTTGGCAGGATTGCTGTTGTGGAGACCGTGGATCAGGCATTCAAGATCGCACGGAAGTTTGATTATGCGGTTCGGCTGGTTACCTTAGAGGGCGAGCTCATTGCC
>JAFZNL010000079.1 GCA_017550925.1 Lachnospiraceae bacterium
ATTACCTCCTGATCAAGTACCTCGATCAGGTTTTCCATGATACTGGCCATAAACAGCCCTTTCAATTGATGATCCAGTTTTCGGCTCGCGTTTTTTCACATCGGGCTTTCCACTGCCTCAGATCTACAATTACAGTGCTTCAACCTGTGACAACAGCTTATCTGCAAGCGCACTGCTGGGCACATTATAACTACCGTCTGCAATCTGCGCCTTGATATTTGCCACTACATCTTCCCTGATATCAGGAGCCGATGAAACCGCCTGCTTCACCATTTGGTACTCTTTTGCTGCCCCTGAAATCTCAAGTGCATCGGAGAAACCCGGTTTCTTTTCGCTCTTGGTCGGTCTGACCGCGGAGTTATTGTAGATCTGCGTAATCTGATTCATTCCACTGATACGCATGGCAACTCCTCCCTTCTTTGTGTTATATCTTATGTATCGGCATGGTAAAAAAAAACTTTACACGATTTTTCAATGAAATCTGTCAGACTACCCTCATCAGAGAAAAAACATCCGACATATTGTGCTGTTCCATCAATGAATGAACCTCCGAAAAAGTATTCGCATTATGCTCATAGTATCTGGAAAGACGCGAAAGAATAAGGATTCGTCGATCCATGTCGATCTTTTTCGAATTCATCATCATTTCAACTGCCAAAAAGCACAAATAGGTGGTATAAAATGCAATCATATTTCCAAGCGGCCTGGTGAGATCTTTTTTTGTATAGTCCGAAAGAATATACCGAAAACACAGATACACCAATAAATGCTCCATCTCCCGATCGATCTCTTTATTTTTCATCGAATCCATAGAACCGCATAGTTCAGAAGATAATTCACGAATATCTTTTCCCTGAAAATATTGATTAAACTCCTTGTATATTTTCAACAATTTATGGTCTTTACAATTACCGGAAAAAAAGGACTCACAAAGCAGACGAAACATTTTTATGCGAAACGCAACATCCATATCCGGGATATTATCATCATTCAGGATCTGCGAATACACCTTCGGATCAGAAAACAGACTTATGGTAGCCCGATCTCCTGCATCTTGATCTAAATTTGCCTGTTGACTATAGATAAATGAAATAAAAACAATCAGCCTTTCTCGTATAGAAAGATCTCTGTTTTGCAATAATTCAATACCTGTGATCAGGGTATGCAGGAATGTGTTGTATTCCTCCGGTCTCATTTTTGTACCAGTGTTTTTCAGTTCATTTGTGACAGATGTAAGAAATGTCATGCTCTCTTCGTCTGAAAAATACAGTCTTATCGTTTCCGGACAGGCAAAAGAAAGATAATTCAGAAGCAGATCATCCATGACAAAGGTATGCCTTGGAAACACCTTGCAGGTATAGCCCATTTTGTCAGGACCAAGAGTCAGATAAACAGAGCATAAATTCCTGTCATTTAAAAAAGGGCATCTTCCCTCCTCATTCAGGGTAAAGAATCTTTTGTGACCGACTTCTTTCGTATATTCTCTCAGACGATCCCCAAACTCTCCCGAAACAGAGTCATAGTATTTTGCTGTCTTCGGATCGATCGTAATTCCCCATCCCGCACAGCAGGTATCCGGGCATTCAGATCCTACACATTCAAAAGTATCCGCAATAACAGGACTGATAATATTCACAAATATTCCCCCTTTTCCCAATCAATAAATGTATCAACTATGGAAATCATTATTGTTTAACCGTATGTAATTCTCAAAAAACGATTGGAAAAGTCAACACAGAATTTCACTAAGTCTCACGATCCGAAGTCCTTCTATCACAGCGCCTCCTTCTGTGGCATCACAGACCGGCATAGTAACGTCATCTTTTCCGATCCTGTTACTGATCCATTCATTGTACATACCCAGATTCCGACTGGTAAATACATCTTTATATACGATTTCTGCCTTCCCATCCTCGAAAACCCATTCATATCCTCTCTGCGGGATCAGATCTTCCGTATCCATCTGCTGGGCCTGTATTGTATTTAGGGTGTGCGTCTTTCCTTTTGTGTATGCCAGATCCAAACCGACAAAAGAAATACTTTTACACCCCATCCGAATACATACATCCAACGCTGTCGTAGAAACGGATCCGCCTGATGCAAAGATCATTAATCCTTCCTCTTTTGCAAGTTTTTCCGCTTCCGGATAATCTTCCTGACACAGAAGATATTTTTCACCGGTGTATCGCACTGCGACACCTTTACAGGCTGTTGAAAGCATCAACAGCGGAACATCACAATCAAACCACCCTTCAAACTGTCTTGCAATTATCGGTGAAGCATCGGAAACAATCACAAAATCAGGAACAATCTTCAAGTCCATAAGTTTGTGAAACACCGTCCCGACTGCAATGATCAGCATATCGGTTTTCTTTTTTCTGAGCAGATCGATATTAAGATCTAGGGACGGTCCGCCAGCAACAATGATGGCGTCTTTCTTCTCAAAATCACTTTTCAACCGGGCAACATCATGTCTGCAATTCTTGATATTTCGGCAATAGTTCGCATACATATACCCTTCCTGCCTTCGCAAACTGTGATCACTGACAAACAGCCTCTCCATGTATTCTTTGATGCTGCCGTTTTTTATATGTCTGATGGAAGGGTGGTGGATAAAAAGAATCTCATCGGAAGCCGTCGAAATTCTGCCTGTCTTTTGCATTCTTCCCGAAAACAAGCTGAAATCCTTGTCGTATATCAGTCTGACATGTTCATGATTCCAGAGCCAGTCCAGTTTATTCGCACAAAAAGCCACTCTGATCATATCCATATCATCTTCATAGATCTCTATGTCTGAATCATCGCACATGTTTGCCAGTGCTTCACAGTGATACCCGAGACCAAATCCATATATGATATAGGTCTCGGTAACCGGTCTGAAATATTTTTCTGCAAGAAGCGCTCCCTCAAAACGGGGATTTATATTACCGCATAGATAATACTTTCCTTTTTCGTCAGAAGCCGAGCAGGTAAAGCATCCGCTGTTACTGATCTCCGGTGTATAACACCCATTGCTTTCCGTACTGCTGATCTGAATATATAAGTTCCTGTCAATTGCTTCCAATCGCTTCAGATTATATGCAAGATTTTCCTCAAATACCTCCTGAAAATCCGTCGCACCATACAGTCCGGTGATCAACTCGCCAAGTTTCGGCCGGAACATTCCTTCAAAAATATCTCCGATCAGTAACCTGTCTTCACTTTTTTGCGCTTCATAAATCATGGCAAGATATCGGACAATGCACTGTTTGTCCTCATCATTTATCTTGTCACTCTCAACAAGCGCTTTTATGCCTACCGTAAAATTCTGCAGACTTTCAAACGCTGACGTATCATCCTGTAATCGGGCATAATAAGAATATCTATCGCAGCATGTATATAATCCACTGATCAGGTAAAGCGTATCCACAAGTTTTCTCCTGTCGTCAATCGTTTATTTATCCAACAGTTCTTTTACATATTCCCGTAATTCACGGCACTTTTCAACCATAGATTCAAAAAGGATCCGTTCGATCTCCAGCTTTTTAAATATGTCCTGGTCCCTCTCAAAAGTGATAGCCTGTTCATTATATAACTGAATCTCAAAAATACAATAACGTCTGATCAGCTCATTTTCATCGTCATCTAATATCCGATTGTACAGTACATCATACTCCTCGCATAAGGATTTTGAGTAGTCACCGCTTACTCTTCCTGCTTTCCACTCATTTTGTATCAGCTTATTTACCGCGACCGCTCTTTTTATATCTTCGAACGTCTTTTCACTGTGCATTTCAACCTGACGAAGCCACGCATCCGCCTCGTTTTGATCGGCCTTCTTGCACTGTTCAAAGTTTCTCATCCATTCATCGATCGGATAATCCTTGTCAAGCTTTTTCTCTATTGCCTCTTTCAGGGTCATGATCTGGGTACCCTTGATGAGTGCTCCGCCCTCGGTTGCATCTATCACATTCAGATCCGGCGTTTTTTCTATAAGGCTTTCAAAATTATCCCTGAAGAACACCCAATCCACCCTGCTTAAAACGGGTTTTCCGTCAATACCGGGAACCTCCGAGTATTGGAAATCATTTCCTCCAAACTCATGCCGTTCACCGTTCGCATGGGTATTTCCTTTTTTTCCATATGCAAGATCCTGACCGACAAGGATAAAATCCCGAAATCCCGCGTTCACCAAAAGATAAAATACATCTGTTGCTACGGAACCGGTACTTGCAGAATACCACTTGTCCACCAGTCCGGTCGCTTCCAACGGAACAATCGAAAAATCAAAACTGTGATAGATCAGTTTTCCGTTGAACTCGCGCTGAACGTCTCCAGCCGCGGAAACTGACGATATAACATAAAAACCCTTATATGAAAGTCCATCCAAAAATCCGCATCCCGAACTCGCATCAGACACAGCCACAAAATCAGGATGTATTCCTTCTTTATCCAGTTTTTTTACGGAATGAGATACGGCAAACACTAATGCCTTTCCTTTTACCACTTTCAGAAATCTCGCGTTTAAATCCAGAGAAGGACCTGCAGCAACGAGAACAATCGGTATGGATTTATCCGTGATGGCATCAAATAAGTGCTCTATATTGTAATTCTTTGAAATATTCGCAACTGCAAACAACGTATTCCTATAGGGTTCCGATTTAAAATTCCAGCCGAAATTCGCAACCGTATTTCTGTCATATATGCACTTTTTCAGCTTCGAAGAAAACAGATCCGAAGCATCCATATAACCTTCGTAGCCGTTTACACAAAAATACTGCAGATGCTGGTAATTATATTCTTTGATGACCGTATCAAAGCACTCCGCCCACTTTTCCTCATCTTCTTTCAAAAGAAATGTAAATCGTTCATCACGGATGCTCTCCGATATATCCTCGAGACAGCATCTTATAAGGAATACGGTCAGATCGGGTTCCCAGACTATATATCGTAAATAAGAATCATTTTTATCAAAGACTCTGTTGGCTTCCGCTGTCCCCACAAAACCGATAGAGACAAACAAAAGCGAGTCTTTTTTCGTACTGATATGATTATTTGACCGTAAGATCTTCAAAACGGTTCCATATCCGCTGAGCTTTTCATCTGTACTCAGTTTTTCGAATTCATTTTTCAGCGAATCACCGTAGCGATCAAGAAACGCCGTCTCATTTGCTTCAAGAATCTGCAGCGCTCCCACCTCTTCAAACCTAACGTTGTCCATTCTTTACTCCCCCTGTATATTCCTTTTTCCACTATTCTTTACCGGATCCAGAATCAAGATAGCACGATAAACATTTCTTCAATTCTTGACATCCATCGAGCAACCGGCTGATAAATGCGCTCTCATATCTCACCTTTTCAACCAGTTTTTTCTTTTCAGCGTCCACGCACCCGGACATATAATACATAATAACATTTTCCGAATAGATCCACAATAATTCCGCGTCATCGCATTGTAATAACCCGGTAAACTCTTTATCATAGTTCTCAAGAATTTCAACATCCGCAACTCTCTTGTATTTCCCGATCTCCATCTGTATGTTTTCATTCAATTTAAGAAGATTTCTGATTTTCTCTTCAACTCTGACCGTTGCATCGTAACGCTTCTGAAATATCTCTTTCGTATCGACACTTTGCTGCGACCGTTTCATGCCCCTTAACCATGTTTGAACGGGATATCGAGTGCTGCAGTATTCTTCGATCGCCTGTTCAAACGGACAGATTTTAGTCCCCTGTATATAGACCCCTCCTTCCGTTGCATCTATCACTGTCAATTCAGGATGCTCTTTTATCACGCCCTCATAATACTCCCGCATGATCTGCCAATCGGCCCTTGTATAAATCTTATTCCCGTAAATATCTTCTGTTTCGATCCTGTCCGTATCGTTAACTCCGTAGTTTTTTTCTCCTCCTGCGTGCGTAAAACCGTCGTTATCATATGCCAGATCCTGTCCGATCAGAATGATATTTTGAAAACCCGCTGCGACAAACATATAAAATATGTCCCCGGCTACTGATCCAGATTCCTTTTTTGTTGTATATACGGCTTCTTTCTCCGCACACGGAAACAGGTTATTGTCAAATCCGTAGAACAGGATATGTCCGTTGTATTTCTTCTGTATATCTCTTGCCGCTCCGACACGCATGATCATTATCGCATCAGCTGCTTTTTCAAATTCCAGAAACGGCTGCCCAAGTTGCGCATCCTTTACAGCCAGAATATCAATATCGCAACCACTGTCATGCACTGTTTTTGCGGAATGAGCCAATGTCACGATAATGGCTTTTCCATATGCTCTTTTCAGCAGATCAATATTTTTCGCAAGCGATGGTCCGGATGCCACAATGATCACCGGGATTTCTTTTGTCGGCACAGCCCCGAAAAAATCTCCTATTGTATAATTATCACGAAGAACAGACAACGCATGGAGTGTATTCAAACATCTTTGGTTTTTGGAATCACTTACCGAATCATATGCAACCTTAAGATGTCTTTGTTTCTTTTCTATCGCTACGCTCAATTTGGAATAAGATGTATCATAAACCTCCTCAAAACCCGGCATCGCAAACAACACACAATGATTGCTATTGTAAATCTGCAAGCTGTCTTCCACTAATCTGTCAATAACAGTTTCATCTTCACTCTCATCCCCGACAACAAGAAGCAGTTTTTCACTTGCAATCAAATCCGTTACATCCTGCTCACAGCAGATCCTATAAAACAATGCTTCATCCGGTTCGATCACAACAAGGCGGAAAATCGGATTTGTATATGTTTCCATGATACGCCGCAGCAATATTCCATCCGCAAATCCGACAACAAACAAAACCATTACATCTGCAGGTATCTGTGACAGGATTTCCTCCGAGTATCCGGAAGAAATACTACACTTCCCATATGTTTCACCCCAAAGTGTCTTGATCTGTCCACAAGATATCTCTTTGCCAAATCTTCTTTGAAAAGCCACATTATTTTTATTGAACAGACGGTCTATACTCATTCAAATCACCCAAAAAAACTCTTTTGAATATCTTCGACAAATTGCGTTTTTTCATATCTGATGTGATCACGATATACTGAAAAATCATCAATCCTGACATCATACTCCGTTATACATCTCCGAATCATATTCAAAATATCTTTCATTTGACAGGTTTGTTCATCAAATTTATATTCTTCGTTTATGAAAACATCCTCATGATATTTCGCGCTCCCCCTCTTCCCGGTAATAATGCAGCAGCCACAGGCCGCGCTTTCCCTCGGCATCCGGTCTTTCCCCGGGTGCGGGCCAAAATCAATATATACCTTTGCTCTGCACATCAGGTCATGTACCTGTGATGTTGTCATATTACAGATAGGAACCCAGTTGATATCTCCTGCTTCTGAGATGAGCTTTCGGGTAAACTCTTTTCCCTTTGCAGGGTTATATATTACGATATCCTCTTTTTCTTTATCCAGGTTTCCCTCCATTTCAGTAATGAATACACTATTGATATAATCCTCCAGCCTGATGATACAGTCATCATCAAATCCCTTTTCTCTGAGAAATTCGCCTGCATAAACACTCTGTATAAAGCTATAATCAGTCTGATGTTTTATTTGATTCAATCTTCGATCAATTTCTGCTTTATCGTTATTGAGCGAAACAAAAAAACCATCAACACTTAACCACCAAAACAACTTGTGTATATTATCAAACTGATTTACAAGCCCAGAGAGTTGCTCTGCAACTACCATCGCGTTATCCGCATTATCTTCAACGCCATTTGGCAATGTACAAATATGTCCACTTACATATCGCATAAGCTGTGGTTCACAATATGGTTTCTCATCATCAACCTTACCATACGCAATATATGCTTCACAACCGAATCGATTCAGCCAATAAACCAATTGATGAAGTAATTCCGTTCCACCTGTTTTAATAAATGGAAAACAGGGTACATAAACCTTTTTATATTTTGCAACACCTCTCAAGGGTTTTATTGTTATTGCAGTATTATCATCAAAGGTTGCTGGACAAGCACACATCTCCATTACGTGCATGTCATCCTTCCGTGAATCAAATCGATCTATAATTTCACTAAATCCGAGTTCCTCTGTCAGCAATAATCCGTTTACGCAACAGTAATCCAGAACCAGTTTAATCCTTCTCTTGTTATCCGGGAAGAAATGAACGATCCCTTCTTTTTTCAAAGCACCCGCTATCGGTTTTAATCGATCAATACAATCGTCCAGTAATCCGCCAGATACTATAACATCATCAAACAGTTGGTTATAGCATGAAACATCTTCAACATCCTGCAACCAATATATTTCTGATTCTTCATAGAACTCATCTGCATATCTTGCAGCTCCATGCAGTTCTACTCCAATAAAACAGATCGTCCTTTTATCGGATTTTCGATCTGCCAAACAGTCCGCATAGTACTTTAGTCCACCAATAATCTCAATATTGCTATCCTCTATCTCGCTCAAGGCAGCTTCCAATTGTCCAAATTCTTCAGGATCATTGCATGTAACGAGTTCTCCCATTATTTCGATATATCTTGAATAGACATGTTCTTTCATGATAAATTTTCTCCCCTGCATTTTAAGAGTCGTCAGAATTATTCAGCTACAACAGTTGTAACAATCCCTATTTGTTCTAAATTTGCCTACGATAGCAGGTTCTGCCCGGATTGATCATCATCAACCCTCAGGTATCGAAAAGATCATTCCTCGTTTTCTGTTCTATCTTAATCCAAGTATTCCTTCTTAAAGATCTCCCCATAATACTCATACCGCTCTTTCGGGTCTCTTTTCAGCGTTGTTTCATGGAGCATCCAGGGGCTGTCATCGTTGATCAGTTCTGTTTTGTATCCCCTTTTCCGAAATTCATAGCACTGCGAAATATCATAAAAATGCCATTCATCAAACAGGTCTTCTCTCCAGGGAACATCCACAGATGTTGCGATCATCACACCATCGATTGCTTTTGCATTATCCGTTTTCTTATCATAAGACAGGGTTCTCGACAATACAGTTTCCATCCCCCGGTCCTGATACAGGTTCAGGCGCAGGGCCCCGCTGTCATAAGCGCCCCAGTAGTACCGGTCGCTCATTTGAGTGCTGCCGGCGATCCCAAGCAATTTCGTATCCGTATCGTCACGCAGCAGCTGCACAATCTGGGACATGATATCTTTTTTGATCAAAAATGAATCATGGTGGATATAGACCTTATACCGGGCGTTGATCAGATGCATTGCCCTATTATAGCCATAGCACATACCTTTCGCATTCCAAATGGAATAAACCTTCAGGCTCATGCCCGGGGGAATCTCAAGGTATCTTAAGTATGTCAGGCATTCTTCTTCCATTTGCCGGTCGTTCGAGCAGAAAATGACTGCGATCGCATTTTCATCTTTTTCCTGCGTCGCAAGAAAAGACTCATCCGGGCACAATGAAGAATCATCAAGATAAACCCGCTGAAAATCTATTTCATTCCGACTTTTTACCGCAGCCTTATATCGCATCTGTTCCCGGTCTGTCATCTGCGGGATCATGGCACTGTACTTGGAAAATGCCCGACCGATTTCCGGCTCTTTTTTGAGAAGATAGTTTGTAATTTTCTCAAAAGCATCCGCCCAGTTTTCTTCGGGAATACTGTATTTGGCGATCACCGCCAGGCACTCCGGTGAGGGCTCGTATTTTGCAATCACTTCAGACAAATATGACTGATCGATATCATCCAGATCAAACCAAATCCTTCTGACAGCATGCTTGAACTCAATGTAAGCCTCTGCAAACTTTTTCCAGGAGGCATCATACCGCTTGATCGTATCCTCATTCCCGGCTGCAGCTGCTTTCACTTTCTCCTGCTCTAAAAAAGTGATCTCCAGCATGATATACTGCAGCATGGTCCCTTCAGATAAATAAGCTGCTTTCGACTGTCCCGCACTTTCAAAAAACAGCCACCGCAAAAATGCATGGCAGTCCTCATATCTGCCATTCGAAAGATTCTGTCCGACGATATCTTCTATCTGCTTTGAGATTTCATATTTGGTCTGTTTACGATCAATTAGGAAAACATCTTTTTTCAGATCATCAAAGTCAGTCTTATCCGTTCTTTTTTCAAGCTTGTAAACTGCATGGTCACCCTCGCCTCTGCAGTTTGCATCAAATATGGCTTCCCTGATCGCTCTCCTGTCATTTTTGGAAAAACAGCTGTCAAAGATTTCATCTGTCATCTCGCTCATAGGGATGCCATGTTGATAGAGAAAACTTAGGATCACAGATCCTTCGTTGGAATCGCATTCCCGTTCCCGGATCTTCAGTCCCGCTCTTTCTGCTATATACTCCATGGCATCTGCAGAAGGGATCCACATGTGCCTCGGCGCATCCAAATGGATCCAGTGCGCACCGAACATATCAAAGGTAAAATTCGGCCAGGACGGAACCCGGATCTCAATATATCCGTCATCCTTTAACAGCCTTGCCACAGATTTCAGAGCCTCCTCCGGATCCTCCATATGCTCCAGGGAATCCGCCATCCGGATCACGTCAAATCTCTTTTCTCCCGGGATTTCATGAATCGTGCTCTTGTAGATTGTCACTCTTCCATAGTACGATTTTTCACTATCAATAAAAGGATCACAGCCATAGAGATTGCCATATCCCTCTTTTGCTTTTTCCAACAGCCATTGTCCGCTGCCGCATCCCACATCCAGGATCATTTCATGCTCTGTCGCTGGCGCAAGGGCTTCTTCGCTTGTGCCAATATCCTGCTGTGAAAAACTGTAGTAGCCGTCTTCATAGTACTTTCCCACATTGTCGGGGATTTCCGATATTTGGAGACAGTTACAGTTCGGGCATGAGAAATATTCAAACTCATCCCTGGTCCCGTAAAACATTTCCCGCACTTGATAGGTTTGGAAATATCCTTCGTTACAGCATATCCTGCATCTGTGTTTTTTGTAACCCAGATCTCTGTTTGTCGTGTCTTTTACAAGCTGCATTTTTCCCGCCTTATTCCAAATTGTATGATTACTAAGTTCTATATAGCATCCATCACTCCAAGTTCTTCAGATACCTTCTTCTCGTCATACTCCGGCGCAAATTTTCTGGCTGTTTCACAAATCACTGCGATACGTACCTCATCCTCTTCCAGTTCATCCACTATCTGCGCTATGTCCTTGCCTTTACGCAATTTCTTACATACCATGCTCACGAGAAGATCTGTCCTGCCTTCTTCTCTGCCTTCTTCCTTTGCATCCATCAATAATACGCGTTCTTTCATATATTGCGTCCTCCATAGTTCATTCTTTCTTCCATTTAGTACGGCTTTATCGATTTTCTCAGTCAATCTACTCCTCGCCTTGCCATGATTCACATATTCATAAAAATCTCGTAATTCATCCGGTATATCATCGCCCTGATATCGACTATTGTAAAAAATCTTCATCGTCCCATCATTCAGCAACAAATCCCCTTTTTCATCACATCTTTCCCGAAAAGTGTATTGACTCAATCCTTTTTTGAACGGATCAAAGGTACAGATAAACAACACTCTGCTTTCCGGTAACACCTTGTATGTATTACCTTTATTCATGAAATCAATATCAATCGCTCCCTGATAATATCTGCTTCTTTTCGGCAGCTGATGATACTCTGCGGATTTATGATTCAGATTCTGCATTTCCGCATCATATATTCTGTTCTCCGTATCTTCACTATAAACATCTACTCTGATTGGTTTTCCATCTGACGTAAATTTGAATTCTCGTTGTGCCTGAATATCTTTTAATTTAGCAACCGGATGTTGAAGAAGACACTCCAACACCTCTCTGCACAAGTTCATATCCTCCATGACCTTGCCGAACATAAAATCATCTCTGAATTCCAGTTCATCATAGTTTTTTGCTACACTTTGTCTGTTCATATCTTTTTCTCCTTTCGATTTATTACGACAGGAGATAACGGAACAGACTTTTATTCTTCTTTAAACTCCTGCCTCTTATTTGTTGAATTTGTAAGCAGGAATTTCCGAAACTGTAAAGAACAGATTAGAATGGCTACAACGCCATGATCAGATACTATATATGAAATCTGCTTACCTTCACAGTATATCATACTTTCATGGCTTTGTCTTTATTTCCCTGATGTAACGTATGAAGTTTTCAAGTTGTGGATGTGCAAAACTCCCCTATCAATTCATTTCACAAACCTCTCACAAGTCTTCCTATATCCCTTCATCCAATATCCTAAATATCAAATCAAAAAACGCTTTTCTGGTTTCATCGCCCGCATTAAAGATCTCATGCCTGGAATCTGCAAATGCATACTCTTTTGTCTGCGGGGCCTTTTGCATAAAACGTTCAAAACCCTCCCGCTTCACCAGCCTGTCCTGTCCCGCGGTCAGGATCGCGGCAGGGATCTGTATCCTGTCGGCATGGGAAAGGAGTCGGCTGTCTGCTTTTAGCGAAGCGGCCACCCAGGCGCAGGATGCGCCGTAGGTTTGGTAATGCCGGTCCCGCAAACGCTGATCGAACTGGTAATGATACCTGGCCTTTGACAGGGTACTGCTTCTTTCAAATACAGGCTCAGGACTGAAGCGCTTCTCCCCTGGTGCCAGGCTGCGTCCTTTCCCGATCAGCTTCATCACGCCGCCATAAGCGCTAGCAAGCCAAGCCGGAAATTTCCCCGTATTGAACATGAACATGGGACTGGAAAAAATGACCGCATCCGCATAGCCTGCGTAGTTTTCCAGAAACAAGGCTGCCACTGCACCTCCCATGGAATGGGCAAGGAACGTTTTTCGCAGCTGATCCGTTTCCGGTACTACCACGTTATCCAGAAAGCATTTTAAGTCCCGGACATATGTCTGATAGTCATCGATATACACGATATCCGCATCCGGTTCGGGAAGCTTGCCCCCGGAATATCCATGACCGCGGTGCTCACAAAAATACACTGCATATCCCGCCTGCCAGAGGTAATATGCCATTTCATGGTACTTTCCCCAGAATTCGCAGAACCCATGAATGATGACGACCGCTCCGCGGGGATCTTGCGGCACTGCCTTATAGTAATTGAGTTTGGTACCGTTGGCCGTTTCAATATTGCCGGATACTACGCTTGTCTTAAGCCACTCTTTTCCGGCCGTCTCCATAAAGGGACGAAAATCATCCTCCCCCAGGTATCTTATGTTTTCCCTATTTTCAAAACTCATATCCGAATTCTTTCTGTACGCTGCGAACTGATTTCCGGCTACTGCTGCGCCAATTCCTCAAAAAAGGCTTTTGCCTTCTTCGGATAATTCGTAATGACTGCGTGAATGCCCATATCCATGCAGGCCTTCAGGTATTCTCTTTCATCCACAGTCCAGACATTGATATCCAGCCCTTCCTTTTCGCACTCCTCCAAAAATCCCGGATACTGCAGGTTATAAAGAGCCGGATGGACAGCCGCAGCTCCCAGGCGCTTTGCATAAGACGGTACATCCACAGGACCGTCCATATATAAAACGCCACGCTTTGACCAGGGCGCCAGCCCGGCCAGTTTCCTGACGCTGTAATGGTTAAAAGAAGAAAAGATCACGCGCTCCTTCCAGCCCTTTTGTTCCACTAATTCCACGACTTTTTCTTCCATCCCCGGATAGAAGCAGATCCCGTTTTTCAGTTCAATATTGACGGTCAGTCCCGTAGGTTCCAGCAGGTCCAGCACCTCTTCCAAGGTCGGTATCTTCTCTCCTTCATACTGCAGTTTTCCATAGGAAAAGTCCAGCTTTCGAAGTTCCTCGAAAGTATAATCCCGGATCCATCCCTTGGCGTTTGCTGTCCGGTCAATCGTTTCATCATGGCAGATGACAAGCTCTCCGTCCTTTGTCATCTGTACATCCAGTTCCACGCCGTCTGCTCCCTGCTCAGCAGCCAGTGCAAAAGCAGCCAGTGTATTTTCAGGTGCCTCACCGCTGGCACCGCGGTGCGCCCATACAAGCGGTTTTTTTCCTCCCGTCATCGTCCATCCCTTTCTCATTCATTATATGCTTATTCACTCAATGCATTCCGGTCAGCTGCGAGATCAGCAGTACCGCCATCAGATAGGTAAAATATCCGTTCCCGTATCCGTTGAGCACATCATCCACATAATAAACCGCCATGCCGGAAACAAAGTCCATCCCGCACTGCCCAAACAGGTAGATGCCGATGAAAAGCCGGAAGGATCTGCAGGTAAAGACGCTGACAGACTGGGGAAAACTGTCAGCCCGGCTTGTTTTCAGTCCCCATTCCATTGCCCCCGCTTTTTTGGGATTGAACCCCTATTTTCCGAACCTCTCAAAGGTCTCCCGGTATGCCTTTGCATTTCCGATATCAAAGGACTCTCCGTCCGGTACAAAGGCCATCAGGCCTTCAGACATCATGATATGCTCCAGAGCCGCTGTCAGTTCCACTTCGGCGCGGCCGGATTTCCGGCTTGCAGAAGATGCCTTCACTGATCCCTCAGGCATCTGTCCTGCTGCATCCTTCGTCACATGGTCTGCACCATCCGTCTCTTCTGCCTGTCTGCACATCCTGCCAAGTTCCGCGAACAGATTGCCGTCCAGGATATACATACCGAAGGCGCCATAGTACAGGTCCTGTTCCTCGGGCGGCACTTTCACGCCCAGATAGTCTTTTGCGTATTCCGGTGAAGGCTTTTCAAAGACTCGCTCCACCTTCATCACGGTATTTTCCTTATCCTCCCAGCTGCCGGCAAACATGCCAAAAGAAGAAACATCCGCCAAGGGAACCGTCCGCAGCGCCACCATGGTGCCGCCATATTTATCGTACTCCCGGATAAACTGCGCCGCGCAGGACTGGGCCTGATTGCTCTGGTAGATCGTATCTCCAAGCAGCAGCAATACGGGATCTCCTGCTGCAAAACCGTCCGCCTGGTACACCGCGTGGCCAAAACCTTTCTGCTCTTCCTGCATCATAAAGGTCACCTTGTCTGCGATCCTGCGGAAGGAATCTTCATACTCTTTCATCTGCGCCGGCAGGCTGGCATAATGTTCTAGAGACAACGGTTTTCTGAAATAATCTTCATAAAAATCCTTCTCTCCGGGATTGATGATCAGGCAGATCTCCTCGATGCCCGCCGCATCCAGCTCTTCAAGCAGCACCAAAAGCACGGGCTTGACCAGTCCGTCCTTATCCACCACCGGGCAAAACTCCTTTTTGATCCCGCGGGTAGCCGGATAAAGCCTTGTACCGAAACCCGCCACCGGAATGATGGCTTTGCGCACCGTGGAATTGGGCCGCAGGGTCAGTTTATAGGGTTTCATTTTCTTTTCGTTTTGCAGATAATCATGCAGTGCCTGCTGGCTTTCTTCATCCTTTGCCAGGAACTGTACGCAGCCATCACCCTGGGAACCCACGCCTTTTCCGCCATAGGTCAGGGACTGGATTATTGGATCTGCCAGGGTTTCATGGAGTACCGGAGATGAGAGCTGCTGTGGGCTCATGGGTGCCACTTTTTCATCAAAAAGTGCCTGGGCCTGCGTCATCAGTTCACCCAGTTTTTCCGCATCGCCCTTTGAGATATACTCCATGGCCCTTTCGGTGATCTCAAGATTGTCTTTGCCGAGGGCCTCGTGAAGCCGCTGCTGTTTTTCATCATCCGCAAAGGGATAGCCTTTATTTAAGTCCGCCAGGATCCGGACCGTATCTTTTCCCGCACAAAGGTCTGCAAATACGTAGTAGAGCGGTTTTCTCACAGGGATCCTTTTCACATCAATCTCATGTCCGTCAAAGGTCATGCTGACAGGCGCTACGCCAAATGCACAGGCCTGGTCTAAGCGCCCGCACCGGGAAGGAGTTCGCTGCTCGCCCCAGTATGCAATGTTCATGATCCCGAGGGTGTTTAAATGCAGATCATAGAGCTGATGAAACGCCTTGGCCACCAGCACGCAGATGGCAGCGCTGGAGGAAAGCCCACCTTTCATGGGCAGGGTCTGTCCGGTGATCTCGATGGTCAACCCTCCCACATGGTACCACTCACAGATATAGGATGCCACACCGCAGATATAGGAAAAATACCCCCCCTGCTGTGCCACCTGCCGTAGCTTTTCCCGGTTCATCTCGCAGTGAAATTCTTCCGGCGCATCCCCGGTCCTGTCGATGAGGGCAAAGTCCTCGCTTCTGTAAGCTTCCGCGTAGATCCCCTGCTCAATACCTGTGACGATGGCGCGTCCCGGCCTTATCTCTGCATTCATGATGCGGTTTTGTCCCGCCCAGTCGCTGTGCTCACCGAAAAGGCAAAGTCTCCCTGATGAGAAGAGTTTTATCCGTTTTGTTTCTGCCTGCTGATTCATGTTGATTACATCCTTAGTTTCGTTATGATATTCTTTATTTACCGGTTACGACATATTTCACACTCTTCCCAACCTTCGAATTCCTGATCAATTTCTTATACTTCGTCAGTTTCTTCTTCGGGCAGGTAAAGACTGCCTTACCGCTGATCCCTTTGAATGCATACTTTCCGACTTTCTTTAATGAAGTAGTCTTAAAGGTAATCTCCTTTAAATTCTTGCATCCTTTAAATGCGTTTTTCCCGATGGTTTTAACACCCTTGGGGATCACAACTTTTTTCAGTTTCTTGCAGTTTGCAAACGCATTCTTGCCAATGGTCCTGACATTGGCGCCGATCTCCACGGTCTGCAATTTGCTCATTTTTGACAAAGCGCCGTTTGCGATATCGGTCACACTGAAAGTAATGCCTTTATACTTCACCGTCTTTGGTATCTTCACCTTTTTCAGATTATTCTTTGCCGGTCCAGCAAAGGATACCTCGGGTTTATTCCCGGTTTTCGTGATCACAAAAATGCCGTTCCCGGTCTGCACCCTATCACCTACCTGCAAACCTTTCGCTTGCGAATCGCTGCCCGTATCCTGCCCCTGAGTGCCGGTATCATTTCCACCCGTGCCGCCATTTCCGCCCTG
>JAFZNL010000080.1 GCA_017550925.1 Lachnospiraceae bacterium
AAGCTGCCATACCGGCAAAGATGAGACGGGAAGGCGGACATCCTTCCAAGCGAACCTTTCAGGCGCTTCGGATCGCATGTAACAGGGAACTTGAAGTGCTTGAGAGTACAATGGATGAGATGATAGAGCTCCTGGCGCCGGGCGGAAGGCTTTGCATCATCACCTTCCATTCACTGGAAGACCGGATCGTAAAAAACGCCATGAAACGGGCGGAAAACCCATGTATCTGCCCTCCGGATTTTCCGGTTTGCACCTGCGGGAGGGAGCCAAAGGGCAAGGCGGATCCGAAAAAACCGATCCTTCCATCTGAGAGGGAGATGGAAGAAAACCCGAGGGCGAAAAGCGCAAAACTACGGATTTTTGTAAAGAAGTAACCAAAGATTTCTTATGAGGGATTCATTTTAGTAATAGGATTCAGAAACAAAGTCAGAAAGGTAACAGGGAAACATGAGAGATTATCAGGAGAGAAGCCGCAGCACATCTAACAGGGGGAGTCGCAGCGTAGGTACATATCAGTCAATGACACTGTCTGACAGAAACAGCAGCTATCAATATGGCAGCGCCGTTCCGAAGCAGCGGCCTCGCCACACGGATGATGACAGACTGCGCAGGGAGATGGAGAGGAAGCCGGCGCCTGTTGTCAGTGAGCGTGTGCGCAGGAACCGAGAGAAGGCAAAGAGCATGAATCTTGGCGTTGTGCTTTTATTCAGCGCAGTTTTTGTAGTGCTCGGCGTTGCGGTATTCGGAGAATTGTCCCTTCAGGCGTCCAATGCAAGACTTCGCAGGGAAATTGCCTCCATGAAAAGCGAACTGAACAATGTAAGGCTGGATAACGAAGAGGAATACAGCCGGATCATGGGCAGCGTGGATATGCAGGCGATCAAGGACAAAGCCATCGGACAGCTGGGCATGCAGTATGCACAGAGTGGACAGGTGGTAGTCGTAGCGGACGCCACGGATGATTATGTACATCAGTATCAGGATATTCAATGAGTCAGAAAAAGATAAGGCGTGCCCAGCCGGCACAAACAACTGAACAGAGGCGCAGGAAACTGCATCGGGAAAGGCGCGAGCTTTTTCGCAGCCTGCAAGGGAAATTACTGAGCTTTTTTGTGATCGTTGTCATTGCATTCGTTTGTTTGGCAGCGAGGATTGTATTTATCAGCAAGGAAAAAGGAGATGCCTATACCAAGCAGGTGCTTGCACAGCAGCGTTATGATTCGAGAACCCTCCCGTACAAGCGTGGTGAGATCCTTGACTGCAACGGCATGCAGCTTGCCTATAGCGAAAAGGTGTATAACCTGGTCATTGATTCCAATGAGATCACAGAGAGCAGAAAAGAAGATGCCTTGACGGCAACAATGTCGGCGCTGCAAAGATGCTTCGGCGTAGATACCGCAGAGCTGACTCAGTATATTCAGAACAATCCGCAGAATCAGTACCATGTGATCCAAAAGAGGATCCCCTATGAAGTGGTGGAACCCTTCCTGAAAGAGAAGGAAGAAAACTCCTCGATCTGCGGCGTGTGGTTTGAAGAAGAGTACAAACGCCGTTATCCCTACAAAACACTGGCGTCTTCCGTTATTGGTTTTGCAGGAACAGATAATAACGGAAACTGCGGGTTGGAACTTTTTTATGATGATACCTTAAACGGCTCCAACGGAAGAGAGTACGGTTATTTATCGGAAGAGTCAACGCTGGAGCGCACCACCATCGCAGCGAAGGACGGAAATGTACTGGTAACAAGCCTGGATGTGAATCTTCAGGCTATCGTTGAAAAATATATGGAAGAGTTTGCTCTGGCCCACAGAGGGGAGTACCGCGAAGGGGAAGACGGCGTCAAGAACATGGGCGTCATCATGATGAATCCCAAGACCGGCGAGATCCTGGCCATGGCGGATTATCCGAATTTTGACTTAAACGATCCCGAAAATCCTGCGCCCTTTATGAATGCGGCAGAGATCGAAGGGATGGAGCAGAAAGAGAGATACAAGTATCTGAACGGACTTTGGAGAAATTTCTGTATCTCCGATACTTATGAACCCGGTTCCGTTGCCAAGTCCATGACAGTAGCGGCAGGGCTGGATTCCGGAAAGCTGCAGGGAAATGAATCTTACTTTTGCGGCGGCAAGATGACGGTCAGCGGACACACGATCAAATGTCATAACCACGCCGGACATGGCATGGTAAACCTGTCCCAGTCCTTAGAGCAGTCCTGCAACTGTGCGCTGATGCAGATCGGTGAGCAGCAGGGTAAAGAAAACCTGATGAAGTACCTGTACAGTTTCAATATCGGTCTGAAGACCAATATCGACCTGTCAGGAGAAGCAAGGACCAATACCCTTGTTTACAACGTAGATAACATGGTGGCATCTGACCTGGCCATTTCCACTTTCGGACAGGGCTACAATGTAACCATGATCCAGATGGTCAGCGCTTTTTCTTCCATCATTAACGGCGGAAAGTATTATCAGCCCCATCTGGTAACAGAGATCCGGGACAGCCTGGGAACTACCATCAAGAAGATCGAGCCCAGGGTTTTGAAGCAGACGATCTCGGCAACCACATCGGATACCATGCGTGAGTATCTCACCAATGTCTGCCTCAAGGGTACCGGTAAAACGGCAGTGCCTGCCGGCTATGTGATCGGCGGTAAAACCGGAACGGCAGAGAAGCAGCCCCGTGGACACGGAAATTACGTTATGTCCTTTATGGGCTTTGCACCGGTGGATGATCCCCAGGTGGTTGTATACTGTGTCATCGACGAGCCGAACGTAGCAGATCAGCCCCATTCCACTTTTGCACAGGAAGTTGTGAAGAACATTCTGACAGAGGCGCTCCCTTACCTGCATATCTACAGGACAGAGGAACTGACGGAAGAGCAGATCAAAGAACTCGAAGAAAAGAACCTCCTTGCTGCATCCCAGAATGAAGCGGGTCAGGTTGAAGAGACAGATACACTGGAAACCACGGAAACAGAAGGAGAGCAGGAAACACAGGAAGAAGATGCCGAAAGCAGATTTACCATTGATGCAAATACAGGCTACGCGGTGGATCCTGATACAGGAGAGCTGTTACATCCCGATACCTATACGCCTGTAGATCCTACATCATCCGATCTTGATGGACTTGTGGGAATCGAAAACGATCCTGAACAGGCAGTTGACCAGTCCGACCTTCCGGTGGACTATTCGCCCCAGGAAAAGACCCATAGCGGCTTTGGTTCAGATGGAGCGGGCGTCGGTGCAGGTGCAGCCATCGGAGGCAGTGGCATCAACATCACATACGATAATGCAGGAGCGAGTTCATCAGGTACGACCGGACAAACAAGCACTGCAAACAACACAAACACTGATTTTGGAGCCGGAGCAGACTTTTAAAAGAGACTACCGGTTGGTCCATAAAAAAAACCGGCAAGCGACATGATTGCGCTGCCAACGGCGGCTTTCGTTTCCCTCCTTTCGCGGAAGCCGCCGTATCCTGTTTTTACGGGGGACGAACAGTTAAGACAAAGAAAGACGACAGAAAAATCAGAAAGGGATAAATATGAGTAAATATAATCTGTCATACGCACTGATCATCGGAACAGGAAAGAGCGGCGTTGCAGCCGGTGGCCTGATCATTGAAAAAGGTTATGCGGTTACGATGTATGATGATAATACAGAGCTGGATCGCGCCGAATGCGCGAAAAAAGTTCTGGCAAAGGCAGAAGAGATCTATCTTGCGGGAAAAAATGCTGCAGAGGATACGGCTCAGGAAGGAACACGGCCGTCAAGACATACAGATCCGAATAGTTGCCGTGTGCTAACCGGTATCGACGCGCTGTATAAGGAACTTGCCGAAGACTGTCATTATACAGTCTGTGTTCTTAGTCCCGGCGTGCCTACGGACGGTGAAGTGGCTGAGACGATAAAGAAGGCAGGCGTGCCTATCATCGGCGAGATTGAGCTCGCATTTTTGTTTGAAAAAGGAAAGGTTCTGGCGATCACCGGGACCAACGGAAAGACCACCACAACAACACTCCTTGGCGAGATCATGCAGCGTCACCAGAGCGATGTGTTGGTAGTGGGCAATATCGGAACGCCTTATACGGAAGAGGTAGTAAGGAGCAAAGCATCTTCCGTTACCGTTGCCGAGATCTCATCCTTCCAGTTAGAGACAACTGATACTTTCCATCCAATTGTATCTGCAATATTGAATCTGACACCGGATCATCTGAACCGGCATCATACGATGGAAAACTACGTGCACGCAAAGCAGGATATCACAAAAGCGCAGACAAAAGAGAATGCCTGCATTTTGAATGCGGAAGATCCTTATACAGAGGATTTTGCGAACAGATGTCCCGCAGGCGTTGTGTTGTTCTCCTCCGGCAAAGAAGTGGAAGATGGATTTTATGAAGAAAACGGAGAGATCTATAAGGTGGAGAAGGGCAGCAGACAACTGCTGATCCGTATGAAGGAAACGCACCTTCTCGGCAAGCATAATGCGGAAAACATTATGGCTGCCATAGCCATGGCAGATGCAGCCGGCGTGCCCATGGAAACCATCCTTGCAGCAGTAAAGGACTTCCATGCTGTAGAGCACAGGATTGAGTATGTGCGTGAAACAGAGGGTGTTCAGTACTTTAACGATTCGAAGGGTACCAATCCTGACGCGGCCATCAAAGCCATCACGGCAATGGAGCGTCCCACCTGGCTCATCGGCGGCGGGTATGACAAGGACAGCACCTATGATGAGTGGATCGAAAGTTTCGGCGGAAAAGTGAGAGGCCTTGTTCTTTTGGGCCAGACTGCTGAAAAGATCGCAGATTGCGCAAAAAAACATGGATTTACGGATTTGTATATGGTATCCTCCCTTGAGGATGCAGTTGCCCTGTGTCATGAAAAAGCGTCGGAGGGAGAGGCGGTCCTGTTATCGCCGGCCTGCGCAAGCTGGGGAATGTTCAAGAATTTTGAGGAACGTGGCAGGATTTTCAAGGAATTGGTCAATGCATTGTAAAAAGCGGCGTAGCGCCGTAGGAGATTAGGCAAGTGGGAAGAAAAAACAGAAACAGGAAAGTAAAAACAGAAAACTTTTTCGATTATACGCTGCTGTTTGTGGTGTTGTTTTTGCTGTTGTTTGGATTGATCGTGCTGTATTCGGTCAGTTCTTATGAGGCAAACATCAAATTCGGCGACGGCGCTTATTATCTGAAAAACCAGATGAAAGCAACTGTGCTCGGACTTGTTGTATTTGTGATCGCGATTTTTGTGGATTACCATGTCTGGGAAAAACTTTCCATTATTGCTTACGTCGTTTCTCTTTGCTTTGTGTTGCTGATTTTGACACCCCTTGGAAGAACCTATAACGGTGCAAGACGCTGGCTGGATTTCGGCGGTATTTCCCTTCAGCCGGTAGAGATCGTCAAAGTGGCGCTGATCATGTTTTTGGCGGCTTTTATTGCGGCCATCGGAACCAAGATCAAGGATAAAAAAGCAATCTTCTGGTCTGCGGCGATCATGGGAGTGCCCGCGGCAATGATCTTTTTCATCACGAGAAACGCAAGTTCGGCGATCATTATCGCCGGTATCGCCACGGTCATGTTTTTTATGGCCGATCCGAAATATCTTCGGTATGTCGGCCTGGCCATCGCGGCAGCCCTGTTTCTTACGGTCTATGTTTTTTATTCGATCTACAAGGCGCAGTCGGCGGAGGGAACCGGGGACTTTCGTAAAAACCGTATCGTTGCCTGGCTGAATCCGGACGATTACGCATCGGATACCAGTTTCCAGACAATTCAGGGAATGTACGCCATTGGTTCCGGCGGCGTTTTCGGAAAGGGACTCGGAGAGAGCGTTCAGAAAATGAAGCTTCCGGAAGCACAGAATGATATGGTATTCTGCATCATCTGTGAAGAACTGGGTGTTTTCGGCGGCCTCTGCGTCATGGCGCTTTTCCTGCTGCTGATCTACCGATGTATGGTAATAGCGAGCAATGCGCCGGATACCTACGGGGCTTTGCTGGTCTCGGGGGTCATGGGGCATTTTGCCCTACAGGTGCTGATGAATATCGCCGTGGTAACAAACAGTATGCCCAATACCGGCGTCACGCTGCCATTTATCAGTTATGGCGGAACTTCGGTGCTCTTCCTTTTGGCGGAAGTGGGCATTGTGCTGAATGTATCAAAGAATATCAAGACCAAAGAGGTTGTGGTTTATGAAGGCAGGAGGGCGTAGTCGCCTGAAATTCATACTGATCACCGCAGCGCTCCTGCTCCTTGTCCTGGCAGGGGCTTTTTGGTATGTCACGACTGAATATAAAGTTACGGAACTGGCCGTGGAAGGAAATATCCATTACACCAACCAGGAAGTGGCGGACATGGTGCTGCCCGGTGGGATCAAAAACAATTCCCTCTATTTGGAAATGTGGTACCGGAACAGGCAGATGCCGGATATTCCTTTTGTGGAAACGATGGATGTGGAGATCATCAATCACCACAAGATCAAGGTGACTGTTTATGAAAAAGCCCTGGCAGGGTGTTTTGAATATCTCGGGAAATATATGTATTTCGATAAGGACGGCATTGTGGTAGAGTCTTCGTCCCAGCTGACGGAAGGCGTTCCGCAGATCAAGGGGCTTTCCTTTGATCATGTGGTTTTGTTTGAACAGCTGCCGGTTGATAATGAGGACATTTTTTCGGAGATCCTGAAAGTAACACAGCTTTTGGATAAGTATGAACTGAAAGCGGATCAGATTTATTTTTCCACTATCGGTGAAGTGACATTGTATTTTCAACAGGTGCGCGTGACCATGGGCGGCGAGGACTATATCGACGAAAAGGTCATGGAGCTCATCGAGATTCTGCCGAACCTGGAGGGAATGAGCGGTATTTTGCATATGGAAAGCTATACGCCGGAGACCACGAAGGTCACTTTTGTCCCGGATGATATAGATGCGGTGGCAAAAAAAGCCACAGAAGATGCAGCTGAAGGTCAGGAAGGTCAGGAAGAAGGCTCCGGTGAAGGATCTGCCGATACGGATAGCGGAAATGAAAATGCTCAGGCAGGCAGTGACAGTGCTTCGCAAG